>DASXHG010000130.1:0-3688 GCA_036488625.1 Solirubrobacteraceae bacterium
GCGGCCGAGCAGGGACATCGTGCCGCTGGCGGCCCGGGTCAGGCCGAGCAGGGTGCGGATCAGCGTGGTCTTGCCGGCACCGTTCGGCCCCAGGTAGCCGAAGGCGGAGCCGCGCGGGACGAGCAGCTCGACCTCGTCGACGGCGACGTTGGTCCCGAAACGTTTCGTGAGGCCGTGGGTCTCGACCGCCGGGGTGGTCTGCAGCTGGATGGCATCGGTCACGGTGGGAATCGTGCTCCCATCGGCGACGCGCTGTCATCGTGCGCGAGGATCATCCATTGCGTCATCCCCGAGGCTGACACGGGGTCGTTCAGGCCGTGGTGACGAGCCCGGATTCGTAGGCGAGGACGACGAGCTGGGTGCGGTCGCGGGCACCGAGCTTGGTCAGGATCCTGCTCACGTGCGTCTTGACCGTCGGGAGGCTCACGTGCAGCGTCTCGGCGAGCTCGGCGTTGGAAAGCCCCCGGGCGACCAGCGACAGCACCTCGCGCTCGCGTTCGGTGAGTTCGTCCAGGCCGCGGGGCGTTCGCCTCGGTACCTTGACCTCTTCGGCGAAGTGGGCGATGAGCCGGCGGGTCACGCTCGGGGCCAGGAGGGCCTCGCCGGCGGCGACGGTGCGGATCGCGCTCAGCAGTTCC
Organism: Solirubrobacteraceae bacterium; assembly: GCA_036488625.1. GTDB lineage: Bacteria > Actinomycetota > Thermoleophilia > Solirubrobacterales > Solirubrobacteraceae > Palsa-465. Next base: position 639 of record DASXHG010000130.1, read on the forward strand.
TCGAGCGGGCGGCTCTTCAGCGCGAATCCGCTCGCCCCCGCCCGCAGCGCCTCGAAGACGTACTCGTCCAGGTCGAACGTCGTCAGGATCAGCACCCGGGGCGCGTGTGCGGCCCGGTCGGCGGTGATCTGCCGGGTGGCCTCGATTCCGTCCATCACCGGCATCCGGACGTCCATGACCACGACGTCCGGGGCCAGGCTCGCCGCGAGCTCGACCGCCTGCCGGCCGTCGGCCCCCTCGCCGACGACTTCCAGGTCGTCCTCGGCGTCGATCAGCGACGAGAACGCGGTACGCAGCAGCGCCTGATCGTCGACGACGAGGACCCTGATCGTCACACCGCACCCTCGATCGGGACCTCGGCGATCACCCGGAAACCGCGATCGGCGGTCGGCTCGGCGACGAGCCAGCCGCCGAACGCGCCGATCCGCTCGCGCATCCCGACGATCCCGTGGCCGGTCCCCTGGCCGTCGTTGCCTGCCGGGTGGTCGGCTGGCCCGCCTGCCGGGTGGCCGGCTCGCCCGCCGTCGTCGGTGACGCCGAGGCGGACCTGATGGGCCGAGACGGCGAGGTCGACCGTTGCGCGGGCTCCCGGCGCGTGCTTGACGACGTTGGTGAGGGCCTCCTGGACGACGCGGTAGACCGACAGCTCGAGGGCCGGGGAGAGCTGGCGATCGGTCCCGGACAGCTGCAGGTCCACCGGTGTCCCGGCGGCTCGCACGGTCTCGACGAGCTCCTTGACGTCGACGAGCCCCGGGGCGGGGGCCAGGGCGGCCGTTCGGGTTTCTTCGTCGCGCAGCAGACTGAGGACGACCCGGAGCTCTTCCTGGGCCGTTCGGCCTATTGTCTCGATCGATTCGAGCGCGGTGCTCGCCTCCTCCGGCCGCCTGCCCATAAGACGCCGGCCGACGCCGGCCTGGACGGTGATCACCGCGAGGGTGTGGGCCACGACATCGTGCAGCTCGCGAGCGATGCGAACCCGCTCTTCGCGAACCTGCTGGCGCGCGAGCTCGGCCTCGGCGGCGCGCTCCCGCTCCGCCTGCTCGGCCAGTCCGGCCTGGTAGCGCCGCCGGGCCGCGACGCTGTCGCCGATGAACCAGGCCGCCGCCAGCGGCAGGAGGGCTTCGATGGCCTCGGTGGCGGGAGATACGTGGCGGACCGCGAACATCGCGTACACGAGCGCTCCGCCCAGGGCCGCGGCGCTGGCCGCGGCGGCGGTGATCGATACCCGTCTCGGCAGACGGGAGGCGGCAAAGTACGAGGCGAACCCGAGAATGGCGGCGAACGGCAACGAGCCGATGCCTCTCGTCGTGAGCAGCACCTTCGCAACGGTCGCGGCCGCCAGCACCATCAACGGCCAGCGTCGCAGGAGCGCGATCGGGCTGCAGGCCACGCCCACCAGGAGGAACTGCGGCCCGCGCTGATGCGGGTTCGGCCCGGCCGTGACGGCCAGCGCTAGCAGCGCCGTGCACACGGCGAGCACGGCACTGGCCAGCCACTGGCGCCGGCTGATCGCAGCGGGAAGAGACGGGCGCAACGGGCCCTCGGCCGGATGTTCCCTAGCCACGGTACTGACGCTAACCAGCGCACGGGCTCAGCGCATCGGTCGCAAGGATGACGCGGGCTCAGAGTCCCAGGATCTGTGCCTTCTTGGCGGCGAACTCCTCCTCGGTGAGGATGCCCTGGTCCCTGAGGGCGGCGAACTGCTTGAGCTGCTGGATCTCCGGGCTCTCGGTGGCTTCGGGTGCGGTGGCTTCGGGTGCGGCGGGTTCATCCACTGGAGCAGGGGCAGGCGGGGCCGCCTGGTCCTGGGCGGCCGCGGCGCTCCGCTGCGCGGACCTGGCTCCCATGTTGGCTGCGGTCCCGGCCACGACCGCGGTGGTCGCTATTCGTGCAATGGGTCGACGTCGTCGCAACGGCATGTCAATCGCTTCCTGTTGTTCTGGTTGTTCTGGTTGTTCTGGCTTGTCCGATCTCAGTCGAGGGTGTCGGCCAAGGCGCCCATCACCTGCTCGATGATCTCGCGCGGGATACGTGCGCCTTCGAGGATGACTCCGTTGGCGTTGCGCACTGCCGCTGCGAACGGGGCCGCCCAGGTGTCCTCCCAGATGAGCACAGCCGCTGAGGAGTTCGGCTCGAGGCTCAGAGCGGCGTGAGCGATGTCTTCGTCGTTGAGAATCCCGCCTATCTCGCCGTCGAGGCCGGCGAACGCCGCCAGCTCCTCGACAGCGTCGTACTCGACCACGTCCACATGGCCGTCGGCATCTTTGCTGATGAAGGTGAGGTCGATGATCCTGACCAGTCCGCTGTCAATGAGCTTGGCGAGCTCCGGCACGATCTGACCGGTGAACTCGTTGCCAGGGAAGCCGAGAATCAAATACTCCACCGGACCGATGCTCATGCCTTATCTCCCTTCGGGCCCCGGCGACCGCGGAGCACCACAACGACAAGTCTCCGAAGAACGAACGAGCCGGCCGTCACCCCCAGAGGATGATTCACGGGAGAAGCGGCGCCTCGTCTGGGTCGGCGATCTTGATAATGTGCAGCGGCTCGTCCAGGCCTTCGGCGTACTGCCGCCACTTCGCAGCATCCACGGCGAGGATCGGGCAGATGGCCGCGTCCGCGACAGCGGCCACGTGTGCGTCCCAAAGGTCAAGCCCGGTCCTGGCGATGACGGCGGCTAGCCTGGCGGCTTGCTCGGCGCCCTTCAACGGCGCGATCTCGGCGTTGCCGAGCAGCTCAAGGCCGTCCAGGAGCTCGTCAGCCTCGTCACTGCGGACATCGAGAGATGCCGCCGTGATCGCCAGCACCGGGATAACCATGGGCTGGCCCGTTCCGTCAAGCCGCTCGATGAACGCCAACCCCGATCGTGACGACCTTGCGAGGACGTCCGCGGGGGCGCTTACACGGTACGATCGCGCCGCTCATCAGCAACTCGCCGCCCCAGACGCCCCAAGGCTCCCTACGCTCGAGCGCGCCGGCCAGGCAGGCCAGCCTGGCCGGGCATCCCCGGCACATCGCCTTCGCCTGCTCCACGTCTTGCGGAGACTCGG
>DASXHG010000019.1:0-2895 GCA_036488625.1 Solirubrobacteraceae bacterium
CGCTGCCTACGAGGCGCCCTTCCCGGTCGCCGCTGCCAAGGCCGGCGCACGAGCCTTCCCGTTGATCATCCCCACGACCCCGGAGGCGCCGGGAGCCGCCGCCGGTCAGCGCGTGCTCGAGGCCCTGCGCACCGACATGCGCCCCAAGCTCGTGCTGTGGGCCGACTCAGATCCGATCCTGCCACTCAGCACCGGGCGGCGGTTCGCCGAGGCGATCGGCACCTCAATCGATCATGTGATCGAGGGGGCCGGCCACTTCCTGCAGGAGGATGCCGGCGCGCAGATCGGCCGGCTGATCGCCGACTGGCTGCGCGCCTGACCTCCGGCCCCTGGGGCCAAGCCCGACCTCCGAGCCCGGGCTAGGCGGTCTGCTTTTCGGGCTCCGACGCGGGCTCCGGCGGCTCGGTCGGCTCGCTGCTCTGGGCCGGCGCCTGGGACGCGGTGTCTCCGGTGCGGAGCAGGTACGCGTTGCGGGCCGCCGGGTCGGAGTGCAGCAGGACCTGATCTGACTTCGTGAGCTTGGCGACCAGGTCGGCGACCCGGCGCGGCAGCAGGTTCAGGAAGCGGAACATGCCCTGGATCGACTTCGGCACGAAGACATCGACCCGGCCGGTCTTCAGCGCGTCCACGATCGCGGCCGCGACGTCCTCGGGCTCGGCCACCTTGAAGCCCTTGATGGGCTGCACCCCGGAGTACAGCTCGGTGTTCACTCCCACCGGCATCACGATGCTGACGTCGATCTGACTGTTGCGGACCTCGGCCCGGATCGCCTCGCTCAGCCCGACCACGGCGTGCTTGGTCGCACAGTAGGTGACCCCGCCGGCCGCGCCGGCCTTGCCCGCCACCGAGGCGACGTTGACGAGATGACCGCGGTTGCGCGGCACGAACCGGGCGAGAGCGAGCTTCGAGCCGTAGATGACTCCGTGCAGGTTGATGTCGACCATCCGCTGGGCCGTGGCGTCGGTCTCCTCGACAAACGCGCCGATGGGCATGATCCCGGCGTTGTTGATCAGGACATCGAGCGGGCCGAGCCGCTCCTCGGTGGCATTCAAGAACTGCTCGAAGCTGGCCCGGTCGGTGACGTCAAGCGTCAGCCCGAGCGTGCCCCCGCCGAGCTCCTGGGCGGTCTTCTCGGCCAGTCCAGGTTCGATGTCGCCGATGGCCACGCGGGCCCCCTGCGTGATCAGCGCGGCGGCCGTCGCGCGCCCGATACCCCGGCCCCCGCCGGTGATGGCGACGACCTTGCCGGCCAATGAACGCTGCGCTTTCGCCATGTCGAATCTCCTCAAATTTGTGCGGTGGCTGTTCTAGAAGTTACCGGGCGGCGGCCGCTCGCGATCCCAGCGCTAGTGGGCGGACACCGGCGTACCACCCGTTTGATGGTCCCCGACTGGGGCGGTCTGGCGTGCCCGGGAGACGGACCTATATGGTTTGCGGTGATGGCTGAGTTCTTATACGAGGGTCACCGGCTTCGCTACACCGTGTTCGGAAAGGGCGAGCGGACCACCGTTCTGCTCCCGGGGCTGCTCCTCTCCCAGAAGATGCAGAAGCCGCTCGCTCGCCAGCTGGCGGTGCGCGGAAACCGAGTGATCACGCTCGATCCCCTCGGTCACGGCGCCTCGGACCGGCCGCTGGAGATGTGGCACTACTCGATGTCGGCCTTCGCGCGGCAGACGATCGCGCTGCTCGATCACCTGGAGCTCGACCGGGCGGTGGTCGGCGGCACCTCGCTGGGCGCCAACATCACGCTCGAGGTCGCCTCCGCGGCCCCCGAGCGCCTCCAGGGCATGGTCGTAGAGATGCCGGTCCTCGACGACGCCATCCCCGCTTGCGGCGTCGCCTTCACCCCGCTCCTGATGGCGCTGAAGTTCGGTCGCCCGGTGATGAAGGCGCTGGCCACCGGGGCCCGTGCGGTCCCCCGCCAGTTCGTCCCCTTCCTGGCCGAGATCGGCCTCGACGCCATCGCCCAGGATCCCGAGCCGAGTGCTGCCGTGCTGGGCGGCATTCTCTACGGACGCGTCGCCCCCGATCATCAGGAGCGGGTGACCTTCGAGGCCCCGGCGCTGGTCATCGGCCACCCCCGCGACCCGGTGCATCCGTTCTCGGATGCGGGGATGCTGGCCTCCGAACTTCCCAACGCCGAGCTGCTCCACGCCAGCTCGATCCTCGAGCTCCGCATGCGGCCGCAACGACTGACGACGGCGATCGCCGACTTCATCGACGCGTGCTGGGAGGCCCCGGCGGCCAGTGCCCGCCCCCGGTCGTCCCGGGGCCGCGCCGCCGCCTGACCGCGGGCTCGGCGCTGCGGCCGTTGGAGTACATGTCAGCGGTGTCGATCAGGTTCACGCCCGCGTCCAGGCACATGCCGATCTGACGCTTGGCGCCGGCGACGTCGGTGTTGCCGACGCTCTTGAAGCTCCCCTCGCCTCCGAAGGACATGGTGCCCATGGTCAGCGCGGAGATCCGCAGCCCGCTGGTCCCGAGTTGACGGTATTCCATGCGTTCCCTTTCGATCGGTGACTGTCTCTGACCTTAGAGGCCGGTTGCAGCCCCGTTCGAGCGCGACTTGGAGTCATTTCGCGTTAGCAGCGAACAGCAGATAACTCCAAGTGCGAGGGCGGCGGATCGCGACACGCGCCGGGCGCAGTGCCGAGCCCGCGGTCAGGCGGCGGCGCGGCCCCGGGACGACCGGGGGCGGGCACTGGCCGCCGGGGCCTCCCAGCACGCGTCGATGAAGTCGGCGATCGCCGGCGTCAGTCGTTCGGGCCGCATGCGGAGCTCGAGGATCGAGCTGGCGTGGAGCAGCTCGCCGTTGGGAAGCTCGGAGGCCAGCATCCCCGCATCCGAGAACGGGTGCACCGGGTCGCGGGGGTGACCGATGACCAGCGCCGGGGC
>DASXHG010000020.1:0-10801 GCA_036488625.1 Solirubrobacteraceae bacterium
TGGCGATCCGCGCGGGCTGACCGGCCTCATGAGCGGCCACGGTGCGCTCGATCAGCTCGATCAGCGGCTCGCGCAGGGAGTCCGGGGCGACCAGGACCTTGTGCTGGCGCTTGGGATGGCCGTAACCCGTGAGCGTGTTGAACAGGTTGGCCACCTCCTCGCCGATCTCCCGGTCGGTGGTGAACAGTCCGAAATCTTCGTAGAGCCGGGCATTCTTAGCGTGGAAGTTGCCGGTGCCGATCATCGCGTAATGGCGTACGCCGTTGCGCTCGCGTCGCACGATGAGGATCGCCTTGGCGTGTGTCTTCAGACCGGGGATGCCGTGCACGACGTGGGCGCCGACCTCCTCCAGCGAGCGCGACCAGCGGATATTCTGGCGCTCGTCAAAGCGGGCCTTGAGCTCGACCAGGCAGACGGCCTGCTTGCCCTTCTCGGCCGCCTCGATCAGCGACGGAACCAGGGCCGAGTCATCCGAGGTCCGGTACACGGTCATCTTGATGGCCAGCACGTTGGGATCGTCGACGGCCTGCTTGACAAAGCGCTCGGCGCTCGCGGAGAACGACTGGTAGGGGTAGTGGACGAGGATGTCGGCGGAGCGCATGGCGCGAAACACGTCGGGCTGGGAGTCCGAGTCACCGGCGGCCACGCTCAGGCCGGTGATCGTGGACGGCGTCCAGCTGGGCCAGAGCAGATCGGAGTGGCCGTTGGCGCCGGCGATCTGCCAGAGGTCGCTCATGTCGAGCAGTCCCTCGACGTCGTAGACCTGAACCTCGTCGACGCCGAGCCAGTCGATCAGGCGCGAGCGCAGGGCGGGCTCCATGCTCGCGCCCACCTCGAGCCGCACCACCTCGCCGAAACGGCGGCGGCGAAGCTCGTCCTCGACGGCCTGGAGCAGGTCGTCGGCCTCGTCGGCGACCTCGAAGTCAGCGTCGCGGGTGACCCGGAAGAGGTCGAAGCTGATGATGTTCATGCCCGGGAACAGGACGCTGAGATGCTCGGCGATGATGTCCTCGAGGGTTATGAACGTGTCCTTGCTGATCTCCACGAACCGGGGCAGGACTTCCTTGGGGACCTTGACCCGGGCAAACGCCTCGTGGTCGAGGTCGGGGTCCTGAAGGCGGACGAGCAGGCTCAGAGACAGGTTTGAGATGTAGGGGAAGGGCCGGCCGGGACCGACCGCGAGCGGGGTCAGCACGGGAAAGATCTGCTCGCGGAAGTGACGCTCGATGTCCTCCGGAGGGGCCCCGGAGTCGCGGCAGTTGGTGATCCGGATGCCAGCCTGGCTCAGCTCGGGGCAGACCACATCCGCCCACTGACGCGAATGGCGGCGATCGAGTGCGCGCGTCTTCTCGGCGATCCGCTCGAGCAGATCACTCGGTCGCAGGCCGTCAGGTCCGCGGGCGTCGACGCGGGCGTCGACCTGGTCATGGACGCCGGCGACCCGGATCATGAAGAACTCGTCCAGGTTGGTGACGAAGATGGCCAGGAACTTCAGCCGCTCGAGCAGTGGCAGTGACTCGTCCTCGGCCAGCTGCAGGACGCGGTCGTTGAAGTCCAGCCACGACAGCTCGCGGTTGACGTACAGCGAAGGATCTTCGAGGTCGACCTCGGCGACGCTCTCGAGCTCGGTCGCCGAGTCGGTCACGCGACGCCTGCGCCCGCGGCGATGGCGGCCAGCTCGTGGGGGCGCATCAGGGTGATCAGCTCGCCCTTGTTGATGCCGGCCAGGCCCCCCTTGCGCATCCGGGCCTGGGCGCCGGTCAGATCGTGCAGGGTGAGGGTGAACGAGGGATCGTGGCCGACCAGCAGCACATCGCCCATGCCCGTGACCAGATCGAGCGGATCAAACGGCTCGCCGGCCAGGCTGGGCTCAATCGTCACCTCGACGCCGAGCGGTGCGCAGGCCAGCTGCGCGGTCTGGAGCGCGCGCAGCTTGGGGCTGGACAGGCAAGCGTCGATGCGTATCTCGAGCCGGGCGAGGGCGTGACCGGCGTCCTGAGCCTGGCGCACGCCGCGCTCGGTGAGGGGACGCTCGTCATCCGGCAGACCATCTGCCGCTTCGGCGTGACGTAGCAACCACAGCATCGTCCTCACTCTAACGCCGTCACGGCCGAGGTCCAGCCTTCCGCCGATCAGTGCCTCAGCCGATTAACAACCGCCGATCGAACACCCGGGAAAAGGCCTCGCCGTCGCCGTAGCGCTCGACGCTCCAGCGGGGCAGGGTCAGATCTCCGGCCGCCTCGAGGTGCAGATCCACCCCGTGGCCGTTGGCGCGCAGGCGGGCCGCCGATACCGATTGGTCGCGTCCGCGCTCGAGATGCTCGGCCAGACGCAGAATCACGGCGCAGCGGTCGAGCAACGCCTCGTCTCCGTCCCGGGTCATCGGCTCGATCACTCCGAGCTTGGGCACACCCTTGCGGTGATAGCGGGTGATCTGGGCGATCAGGGCACGTTCGCGGGGGTCAAAGCCATACAGCTCCGCGTTCTCGATCAGGTATCGCGAATGCTTGTGGTGGTCGGCATAGGCGATCGTCATGCCGACGTCGTGGAGCATGGCCGCCGCCCACAGCAGCTCGCGCTCGCCGTCCGCGGGCTTAAACAGCCCCTGGTCGACCAGGCTGTCGAACATCTCCAGCGAGAGCCGGGCGACGTGCTCGACGTGGGGGAGATCGGACTCGTACTGGATGGCCAGGTTGCGAACCGAGGCCTGGCGCACGTCATCAAACAGCGGCGGCTCGACGCCGGCGAGCAGCGTGCGGGCTATGAACACACCCTCGCGCAGCCCCGCCTCGGTGGCCTCGATGCCATCGAATTCGCCCAGCGTCACCAGCGTGTCGAGGACCAGCGCGGAGGCGAGAATGATGTCGCCGCGCCCCGGTTTGATGCCCGGGAGCTCGCCGCGCTCGGAAGCGGGCATCTCGGCCAGCACACCGACCAGGTCGCTGAGCGCATCGGGCCGGAGCACGTAGCCCTGGACACCGACATCGAAGGCGTCTCCGAAACCGGCTGCGGCCGCGGCCAGGTTCCGGACCGCGCCCCCGATCCCCACCATGCGCGGACCGCTACTGGTGAGCCAGGGCAGGCCGCGGACGGTCTTACGCACGTGGTTGCGTACGCGCGTGAGGTCTTTCTTCTTGGCCGGGCCCGAGCCGGGCAGGAACTCCTCGGTCACCCGTAGGGCCCCGAGCGGGAACGAGGCCGTCGCCTGCGCCTGGCGATCGTGGACAGAGATCAGCTGCATGCTTCCGCCGCCGATGTCGAGCACGATCCCGTCGCGCATCGTCGTGGTGTTGACGGCGGCCACGTAGCCGAACCACGCCTCCTCCTCGGCGGAGATGATCTCGATACGGAGGCCCGTCTCCTCCTCGGCGTCGGACAGGAAGCGGGCCCCGTTGGCGGCGTCGCGGATGGCCGAGGTGGCCACGACGTGCACGTCCTCGGGTTGCAGTCCCTCGGCGCGGCAGAAGCGCTCGAACACCGACAGGGTCTCCCGACCGCGTTGCATGGCCTCGAAGCTCAGCTGGCCGCTGGCCCCGAGCCCGGCGCCGATTCGGACCGTCTCGTAGAGCTCGTCGGTGAGCTTCCACCACGACCCCGGGGAATACGTGAAGACGACCAGTCGCCAGGAGTTGGAGCCCAGATCGACGACGGCTACCTGACGGGTGCTCTGCGCGGTGCGGCCGGCCGCGCGGGTGGTACGCCAACTCACGCAACCATGATGCGGTTCCGGCCGGACGTTGGCCGGACCGGCCCGCCCGTGTTAGGTCGGGGCCGGCTCCTCGCGCACGGCTCGGATCGCCGTCAGCACGGCCAGGATCGTCATCAGCACCGCGCTGGAGACGCACCACTGGCAGATGGCCTTGATCGTGAACAGCTCACGGTAGGTCAGGTACATCGAGAATCCGAACCCGATCAGGGCGATGGCAAAGCCGGCTACGCGACCGAGCTCTCCGCGAACCAGCAGCGAGCCGAGGATCCCGATGTAGCCGAGCAGGCCGAGGACGGCCACCGGCACGCCGTCGAGCTTGGCGTAGCGCGAGGATTGCACGGTCTCGCAGCCGCCGCTGGACAGGCACAGGACCTTCAGCCCTTCGTAGTGGACGTAGGTCAGGTAGCCGGCGATGCCGACGCCGACCAGCGAAAGGATGAGAATGGCGATCCGCAGACGCCGGTCAGTCAAAGCGCCGGTCCGACCCGTCCCGGTGGCGCTCAGCGTGCTCACGAGACCTTCTGGACCGCCTGCTGAAGCTGGGGATAGGTCGCGATGTTGCCGATCGCGGTCTGACCCTTGGGGCCCGTGAAGATAAGCGTTGGCGTCCCCTGCACGCCCACAGTGGTCCCGGACTGCACGTCACTGGCGACCTGATTGGCGAGCGTCGAGTTATTGCGGTCTGACTCCCACTGAGTCGGGTTCAGGCCCGGGACTTGCCTGGCCAGGTTCTGCAGGTAGGCATCGGTCACGTAGCTCGTGCCCTCGGCGCCCTGCTGACGGTAGAAGAGCTCGGCGTAGTCCCAGAAGCGATTCTGCTTGCCGGCCGCCAGTGCCGCGACCTGCTGGGTCTTGAATACGGAGGGGTCGCGGGTCGCGGTCTCGAACGACTTGTAGACGATCTTGACCTTGCCCTGCTTGACCTCGTTGCGGATCAGCGGCGTCAGACCACCGCTGACCGTGAAGTCGCGGCAGATGGGACATTCGAGGTCTCCGTAGTAGACCATCGTCACCGGCGCGTTGGGGTTGCCGAGCGTGGCCCCGGACTGGGGGATACCGCTGAGCAGGCTGGTGACCGAGGCCACCGTCTGGGTCTGCTGCTTGCCCTTCTTCAGTCCGCCGCCGCTGCTGCCGCCGCTTGACACGGCGATGGCCACGGCGAGGATCGCCACGGCCAGCACGATGACGCCGCCGATCATGCGCAACCGGCGTTCACGGCGGCCGCGTTCGGCGCGCGCCTGTTCCTCCGCCAGTCGGCGTGCGCGGGCTTCTTCTTTTTGCTTCGTACGAGAGGCCATGTCGTCTAGGGATGCGGTGCGAACAGGGGTCAAAGCACCCCGCTAGCACGAGGATAGCGACCGCGACAGCTGCGCTCTCCGCTACCTGGAAGGTGGCCGGCGGGCCGACCGCGGCCGCCGGCTCAGGAGGCGACGTTGAGCGTGAACGGGGCGGTGATGACCTTCCCGTGCTGCTTGAACTGCAAGAACAGCCGCCAGGTTCCGCCGACCGGCAACAGGACCCCGACGGTGAGCTTGCCCGGGGTGGCATGACCGGTGACGCGGCTCGCGCTGACGCCGGGCAGGCTGCCGCAGTTGGGCGCGTTGGGAGCGCAGATGTGGGTGTGGAAGTAGTCCAACGAGACCTCGCGGAAGAAGATCGCGTGGGCGAGCGCGCCGAACCAGGGGCTGAAGGTGACCTTGGCCCCCTGGGGCGAGGTCACGTTGACGTGCAGGAACTGCGCCTGGATCGCATGCAACTGCGGGTGCGGCTGCATGTCGAAGTGGTAGCCGTCGATGACCTGATCAGCGTGGTAGGCGGGAAGCGGCTTTCGGTGATAGGCGCCGGTTACCCGGACGTTGCGAACGAGCTGGAAGTTGGGCTGCCCGCCGGGGATGTTCGGGTAGGCGTCGACGAGCACGTGGTACGGCCCGGGCGCGGGGAACGTGACCCGCTGATGCAGGACACCGCTGGCCGTGACCGGCGGGTGCTGATGGATGATGTACGCGAGGTCGTCGCGGACGATGATCAGGTGCACGCCCGTGTGGGGACCCGGGCCCGTCTTGTAGGTGGTCAGGGTCTTGCCGCTGGGCAGCTGGATCGCGAACGTCATCGTCACCGGTCGGCCCGGTCCGACCGAGCCGGCGGGGCTGAACTGGCCGAGCGTGAACTGCCGGGCCGGAGCGATCTTGGGCACGGTGACGCCACCCCCGCCCGAGCTCGACCCGCAGGCGGCCAGACCGAGCGTCGATGCGGCGACGGCCACGAGCACGGCACGGCGCCGCCAGGCCGCCGGCGAGGCGGTGACGGACGGCCTGCTCATCGCAGGGCGGCGTCGAGGGCCTGGCGCAGCTCGGTCGTCCCGAACGCGCCCTCGAGCCGGGCGGTGATGATCCCGTGGCGATTGATCGTGAACAGCCACGGCTCGGTGTGCAGATGGAAGGCCTTCATCTGGGTGCGGAGCCCCAGCTTGGGCTGGTTGTGGGCGTAGACCTCTTCATGGATGAAGGTGACGCGACCGCCGAACTCGCGCTGGAGCGAGACCGCGACGTCGGTGACCGGTCCGCAGATCCGGGAGACGCAGAACTGGGGAGTGGAGAAGAGCAGCGCCACGGGCCGCTTGCCGAGGACCGTCTGCAGCGACACCGAGTGCATCTGCTCGGGAGGGCGGCGGGTCGTCAAGAGGCTGACGTTCCCGCCCGTGGTGGCCAGCGTGTCGGTCGCGATGTCCGGCGCGTGCTGACCGACGTCGGGGATCGACGAGGAGCGGGCGACGGCAATCTCGCCCGGCGCTCCGATCAGGCCTTTGCTCGTCCGGCTGATGCTCAACACGGTGAAGGTCCCGGCGTGCGGAATCGGTAGCTGGGTGGCGTAAATGGCCTGGATTCCGCCCGGCCCCGCGTTCTGCTGGCTTCGGTACTGGGCGGGAACGGTCATCGGATCGGCTGGGGCCAGGAACGGTCCCTGGGCGGGCGAATGCGCGGTCTTGGCGATGTAGACGGCGGTCGGGGCGTAGATGAAGGCGCCCGAGGAGGCGTTCAGCCCGAAGGCCAGACGCCGGCGGCCGGGAGTGAAGGTGCCGGTGGCGGCGCCGAACTGGGCGCTTGACTTGACCATCGTCGCGAGCTGCTGGAGGCTGCGGCCGCGGGCGGGCGGGAACTGGCCGGCCCGGGGATGCTCGGCCGCCCCGAGCTCGGCCACGGCCGGAGGCGGAGCCGCGCTGGTGGCGCTCTGCGCGGTGCTGGTCGCGCTCGACGCCGCCTGCTTGGAAGACGTCGATGACGACGAGCCGCAGGCACTCAGCGCCAACGCGATCAGTAATCCGGTCAGAAAAACGACCGGCGGGGCGGATTTATTTCGGTCGATGTTGGTCATGCGCAGTGCTTCTCCGGCGGACAGCGTCTCGCTCGCGGCCCAACCCTCGATCAGAAAACAGGAGCAGCTGATTAGCGGGCTGATTCGAGGGTCCGCACTAAATCTACAGGCGCAGGCGCCGCGGCCGCGCACCGCGGAACGACCGCATTTAGCGTGTAAATATCCTGTAACCGAGCCTTAGCGCGCCCAAAACGGTCTGGGCTCGTGCATTACAGTGGCGGCATGGCGCTCGAGCGAAGCGAAACGCTGCCTGGCCAACCCAGCAGCCCGCCGCGGAACGGAAACCGACTGCGACTGGCAGTCCTGGACCGTGACCCCGGATTCATGCAGGTCCTGTCCAACCGGCTCTCGGCACTCGGCGGCGAGTACCGGGCTCTCAGTGCTCCGCCCAGCATCGATGCCCTCGTCGCGATGCGTCTGAACGCGCTGGTCGTCGACCTCGCCGTCCTGGGTCCGAACGGGTGGGACTACCTGGAGCGGGTCTGCTCGCAGCTCCCCGGTCTGGCCGTGATTGTCTGCACCGGCCAATCGTCGGTGGCCCAGCGAGTCCGCGGGCTGCGCCTCGGCGCCGACGCATGGATCACCAAGCCCTGCCATGCCGAGGAGCTCATCTGCGTGATCGAGGCCGCCGTCCGGCGCCATCGCCGCACCGAGATGCCCGTCCTCGAGACCGCCTCCCGGTTCGGCGAGATCACGGTACGCCCCGACCTCTACCAGGCCTACGCCGACGAGGCGAGCCTCGAGCTGACTGCGCGGGAGTTCGAGATCCTCCATCTACTCACCGGCTCGGACCGGGTCTTGCGCCGCGAGGAGATTTACGAGCGTGTGTGGGGCTACGCGATGGCCCACGGTGACCGCTCGGTCGACGTGTTCGTGCGCAAGTTGCGTCAGAAGCTCCGCTCCGCCTCACCCGGGTGGAGCTACATCCACACCCACTTCGGGGTCGGCTATCGGTTTGCCCCCGAGCCCGACGTCGCCGGTGAGGGCGAGGATCGCGTTGCGCCCGAGTCCGAGCGCGATGCGGATATCGATTCCGGCTCACGCCGCAGGCAGGCGCTCGATCGGGACGCGGATGCCGGCCCGAACCAGTTCGATCCGGCCCTAACCGCCTGAGCAGTCTTCGGGCCGCAAGTTGCGGCCCGAATGCCTTCGGGTCACAACTCGTTCACATCGTCGTTACGGGTCGATAACGCGCTGGGCCCGCGCGAGCAGCAGGATCGGGACCCAGATGGCGCTCGCTGCCCACCACAGCCGTGACGTGCTCGAGGTCGGACCGCTGCAGATTTTTCCCGACGAGCACCTGGCCCGGGCGGGCGGGCGTGCCCTGATGCTCTCGATTCGCGAGCTACGCCTGCTGACCGAGCTGGCGCGGCGTGCGGACCGGATCATGGCCCGCGAGGAGCTGTTTCTGCTCGTTTGGGGGCGGGAGATGAAGGCCGGCGATCGGTCGGTGGACGTATACGTGCGCAAGCTCCGGGTGAAGCTTGAGGCGGCCCTTCCCGGGTGGTCGTTCATCCACACGCACTTCGGTTTTGGCTATCGATTGGCCGCCGAGCCACTACCGCAGTCCAACAAGCAGTTCACAACCGGTTAACACCTTGCCCTTCGCTGGGACCGAGACTCTCCTCCGATTCCAATGACCAAGGAGATAAAAGTGCGTACAAGTCGTTTTGGCGCGATCGCGGCGGTGCTGACCGCTTCGCTCGTCCTGGCGGCCTGCGGTTCGAGTAGCAGCAGCTCCTCGAAATCAGGCGGCTCGGGCGGCAGCTCAACGAGCGCGAGTGGCGGCGGTTCGCCAGCCACCCTCAACGGAGCCGGGTCGACCCTGGCGGCGCCCATCTACCAGCAGTGGGGCTCAACGCTGAAGGGGCAGGGTCTGACCGTCAACTACAACCCGGTCGGCTCCGGCGCCGGCGTGGCCGACCTGCAGAGCGCGACGGTGCAGTTCGCCGGCTCTGACCCGGCCCTGAAGTCGTCTGACCGGTCCAAGCTCAAGGGCCCGGCGCTTCAGTTCCCGGTCGCCTTCGGGGCGATCACCGTGTCCTACAACCTGTCCGGCGTCAAGAGCGGCCTGAAGCTCGACGGACCGACGATCGCCAACATCTACCTGGGCAAGATCAAGACCTGGAACGATCCCGCGATCGCCAAGCTGAACCCGGGCCTGAAGCTCCCGAGCACCAGCATCACGGTGGTCCACCGGTCGGACTCCTCGGGTACGACCAAGGGCTTCACGACGTTCCTGGAGGACTACAGCCCGGAGTGGAAGTCAAAGGTCGGCGCCGACAAGGACGTCAAGTGGCCGACGGGCACGGGTGCGGCCAAGAACGCCGGTGTGGCCGCGGCCGTCAAGCAGACCTCCGGGGCGATCGGCTACGTCGAGCAGGCCTACGCATTGGTGAACGGCTTCACCTACGCCGCGGTCAAGAACTCACACGGCCAGTTCATCCAGCCCACGATCGCCAACACGTCGGCGGCAGCCACGGGCATCACGATTCCGCCGGACCTGGGGATCTCGACCATCAACGCCGGCGGCCCGACGGCCTACCCGATCGTCTCGCAGACGTTCCTGATGGTCTACAAGGACCCCTGCAAGGCGGGCGGCGCCAGCGCCTCGACGGCGAGCGGTATCAAGCGCTTCTTGACCTACGCCATCGGCGCGGGTCAGCAGACGCTCGGCTCAGGCGGCAACAAGCTGCCCTACGCCCCGCTGCCCTCCGACCTGGTGTCGAAGAACCAGACCCAGTTGAAGACCATGACGTGCAACGGCTCCGCCATTTCGTAGGTGGGGGTTAGCGCCTCAACGGTTCCCGGCGGCCGCTCGCGTTTAGAGCGGTCGCCGGCCAGCCGCCTCCCGGACCAGATCCTGCGGTGGGGCCTGTTTGGCCTTGCCGCGGCGATCCTGGCCCTGTTGGCGTATTTCTTCATTCGCCTGATCGGCGAATCCTCGAACACGTTCAACACCTTCGGGCTGAGCTTCGTGTTCGGCAACAACTGGGACGTCAGCCGCAACATCTACCACGGCTTCCCGCTGCTCTTCGGGACGATCCTGACCTCGTTCATCGCCCTGATCATCGGCGTCCCCGTGGCTATTGCCACCGCCCTGTTCGTGACCGAGCTGGCACCGCGGCGGATACGCGGTCCGCTGACCCTCCTCGTCGACTTGCTGGCCGCAGTCCCGTCGGTCGTCTACGGCCTGTGGGGCGTGTTCGTCCTGCAGCCCAAGCTGCTGCCGGTCGAGAAGTGGTTCGCCAGCACCTTCTCCTTCATCCCCTTCATTGGCGGAGGCACGCCCACGGGGCCCAACTACTTCGTGGCCGGCCTGATCCTGGCCATCATGATCCTCCCGATCGTCTCGGCCATCGCCCGTGAAGTGATGGCCACCGTGCCCGCCGAGCACAAGGAGGCCGCGCTCGCTCTCGGTGCCACGCGTTGGGAGATGATCCGCATGGCCGTACTCCCGTATTCCCGGCCCGGGATCACCGGCGGGGCGATGCTCGGCATGGGCCGCGCTCTGGGGGAGACGATCGCGGTCGTCCTGGTGATCGGCAACGCGCCGGTGATCGGCTCGCACCTGTTCAACCAGGGTTACTCGCTGGCCGCCGTGATCGCCAACGAATTCGGTGAGGCGGCGAGCACCCCCATCCACAGCTCAGCTCTGTTCGCCGCCGGCCTCGTGCTGTTCGTGCTCACCCTGATCGTCAACATCATCGCCCGCCGCTT
>DASXHG010000213.1:0-3071 GCA_036488625.1 Solirubrobacteraceae bacterium
GACCTGAACAGCGCGTCGTCCCGCGCGAACAGCATCCCCTCGGCGTCGGCGAGCGAGAAGTGGATGTGGCAGGAGCTGCCCTCGCGCTGGTTGAACTTGGCCATGAAGCTGATCGACATGCCCTCCTGGGCGGCGATCTCCTTGGCCCCGTTCTTGTAGATCGAGTGCTCGTCGGCCGTCTGCAGCGCGTTGGCGAAGCGAAAGTTGATCTCGTGCTGGCCGAGGTTGCACTCGCCCTTGGAGTTCTCGACCTCGAGCCCGGCCGCGGCCATGCCGTTGCGGATACGACGGATCAACGGCTCGACGCGCGCGGTGCCCAGCAGCGAGTAATCGACGTTGTAGAGATTGGCCGGTTCGAGGTCCCGGTAGCCCTTGCGCCACGCCGTCTCGTAGGTGTCACGAAACACGATCAGCTCGAGCTCCGTGCTGGCGTTGGCGCTCCAGCCGCGCTCGGACAGCCGCTCGAGTTGGCGGCGCAGAATCTGGCGCGGCGAAGCCGCTACGTCGCGGCCGTCCTCCCAGACCAGATCGCACAGGCACATGGCGGTGCCCTCCTGCCAGGGGACCAGGCGCAGCGTGCTCAGGTCGGGCCGCATCGAGAAGTCGCCGTAGCCACGCTCCCAGGAGGCCATCTCGTAGCCATCGACGGGGGTCATGTCAACGTCGACGGCGAGCAGGTAGTTGCAGCCCTCGGCTCCGTTCTCGGCTACCTCGGCCAGGAAGTGGCGGGCGGTCAGGCGCTTGCCCTGGAGCCGGCCCTGCATGTCGGTTAGCGCCAGCAGGACGGTGTCGATATCTCCATCCTCGACCCGGCTGCGTAGCTCTTCGAGGTTCATCTCTTCTCCATCGGCAGACCTCTCCCCCGCGTCACGCGGGCGAAGGTATTACAACCGCGCCTTAAACGCTAGGGTCGGCACGCGATGGCCGATCTGGCGGAGATCGTGGGGGTGGTCGAGCGGGCCCTGGGTCCGGTCAACGGCGAGCCGGTCCGCCTGACCGGCGGAATCACGAACCGTAACTACCGGGTGCGCTTCGGCGGGCGCGAATGCGTACTGCGCCTGATCCGTCCTCAGACGGACCTGCTCGGGATCGATCGCGGCTCCGAGCAAGCGGCCGCCGACGCCGCGGCCGCGCTCGGGATCGCCCCCGCCGTACTCGACGCCGGTCCCGGCTATCTGGTCACCGAATACATCGACTGGCCGCCGATATCCAGTGCCCAGTTGCGCGAGGATCCGGGTCCGGCTGCCCGCGCCCTGCGCGCCTTTCACGACTCGGGATTGCAGCTGCCCAATCGCTTCTGGGTGCCCGAGCTGCTGGACGTATACGCGAGGATCGTCATCGGCCGCGGCCATGAGCTCCCCGAGGACTACGGTCTGGCCCGGGAGGTGGCCGGCCGGATCGGCCGCGCGCTCCCCGCAGATGATTTGCGGCCGTGCCACAACGACCTCCTGGCCGCCAATGTCCTGAGCCCGTCCGATGATCGGGCGCGAGTGACGCTGGTTGATTGGGAGTATGCGGGCATGGGTCACCGGTTGTTCGACCTCGGCAACCTGGCCGTGAACAGCGACTTCGACGGCGCGGCCCGCGAGCGACTGCTCGCGGCGTACTTCGGTCAGCTGCCGAATCCGGGGCGGCTCGCCGCCCTGTCGCTGATGCAGGTCATGTCCGACGCGCGCGAGGCGGCCTGGGGTGTCGTTCAGGCCGTGATCTCCGAGCTCGAGTTCGACTTCGCCGCCTACGCGAGTCGCCACTTCACGCGGCTGCGGGCGGCCGCCGCCGATCCCAGCTTTGAGGAGTGGCTGCGTGGCGCGACCGCGTGAGGTTCCTGCCCGCGCGCGGGTGGTCATCATCGGCGGCGGGGTCGGCGGCGCTTCGATCGCCTACCACCTGGCCCAGCGCGGCGAGCGCGACGTGGTTCTGGTCGACCGCAACGAGCTGACCAGCGGCTCCACCTTTCACTCCGCCGGTCTCGTCGGTCAGCTGCGCGGCAGCGTCTCCCTGACTCAGATGATGATGGATTCGGTCGCTCTGTACCGCGAGCTGGATTGCGGCTGGGTCGAGTGCGGGGGTATCCGCCTGGCCTGCAGCGCGGAGCGCGAGCAGGAGGCGATGCGGCAGGTCGCGTGGTCGCGGACCTTCGGGCTGCCGCTGGAGCTCATCGGTCCCGACGAGGCGGCCGAGCTGTTTCCGCTCATGAGCACCGAGGGCGTGCGCTGCGCGTCATACCTACCCACCGACGGGTATCTGGATCCGTCGCTGCTCACCTACGCGCTGGTCGAGGGCGCGCGTCAGGGTGGTTGCCAGGTGTTCACGCACACTCGCGTTGAGGACATCCTCGTCCGCGACGGCCGCGTGCGCGGCGTGCGCACCCAGTGGGGAGAGATCGAGGCCGAGGTCGTGGTCAACGCGGGCGGCATGTTCGCGGCCGAGATCGGGCGCCTGGCCGGCACCCGCGTGCCCGTGGTTCCGTTCGCCCACGAGTACCTCGTGACCCAGCCCTTCCGCGATCGCGGGGTGGGTGAAGACATCGTCCATCTGCCGACCCTGCGCGATCCCGACCTGCTCATCTACTACCGCGAGGAGGGCGCCGGCCTGGTCATGGGTGGCTATGAACGCCGCAGCCGGCCGTGGGCGCTGGACGACCATCTGGTCGATCGGATCCCGCCGGATTTCAACGGCCGGTTGCTCGAAGAGGACTGGCCGCGCTTTGAGGAGATCGCCGCTAACTCGTCGCGACGCGTCCCGGCCATGGAGGAGGTCAGGGTCACACGGCTCATCAACGGCCCGGAGGCGTTCACGCCCGATAACGAGTTCTGCCTCGGTGAGACCGAGGTTCGCGGTCTGTTCGTGGCCGCCGGCTTCTGCGCCCATGGCCTGGCCGGAGCGGGCGGCATGGGCAAGCTGATGGCCGAGTGGATCCTCACCGGGGACCCCGGCCTGGATGTGTGGGCGATGGACGTGCGGCGCTTCGGGGCGCAGTACCGCTCTCCGCGTTACACCCTCGCCCGGGCCAAGGAGGTGTATGAGACCTACTACGACATCAAGTACCCGGGGCACGAGCGCCAGGCCGG
>DASXHG010000201.1:0-2576 GCA_036488625.1 Solirubrobacteraceae bacterium
TCGGGATTGGAGTCGAGCACCCGACCGTGGCGCCGCGTCAGCCCGTCCACGTGCTTTCTCCCCGGGACCACGTGAGGGACCATGCCGAGCAGATTGTCGAACGAATGGTTCTCCATCATCAGGACGACGATGTGCTCGATCTCGGGCATCGAGACATGCCCGGCCGGGAGGTGGGGGAAGGGCAGCGAGTCGGGGCGCCGGACCCCGGCCACGGCGGCTCGGGCGGGCTTGGTCCAGGCGGGCAGGCCCCCGGCCAGGACAACGGCGCCACCGGCGGCGCCGCGCAGAAGGGTCCGGCGGGTCAGAGCGGTGGCATCGGGTGTGGTCATGGCGGCGGTATATCACCGCCGGGCCGTCCGCGGGGGGCCAGCCGGTGTGGCGGGCGGTAACGTCACCCACAGATGAAGCACGAGATCCCCCTGACCGCGGGCCGGGTGATCCTGGCCGCCACCCGGATCTGGCTGCCGCTGATCATCGCCGTGGCCGGCATCGTGTTGATCGTCCTCGGCCACGCCAGCCTGTCCCAGCAGGCTGGGGATCACGCGCTCGAGGCGGCCTCGGGGGTGGCCCTCCTGGTCGTCGCCATCATCGTCTGGATGGTCAACTGGTTGTTTCGGATGAGCCTGTCGAGCAACCGTGACCGCGAGGTCGAGGAGGAGGCCCGCGAGTACTTCGACCGCCACGGTCACTGGCCCGATGAGGCACCCCGATGAGCTCCCGGCCCGTGATCGCCGCCGCCGCCGACGAGTTCCAGATCATGGGCATCGTCAACGTCACGCCCGATTCGTTCTCAGACGGCGGTCTGTACATGAACCGGCAGGCGGCCATCGCTCACGGTCTCGAGCTCGAGCTCGCGGGGTCGACGATCCTCGACATCGGCGGCGAGTCGACGCGACCGGGAGCGCAGCCGGTGCCCGCCGACGAGGAGCTGCGCCGGGTGCTCGGCGTGATCGAGGGCCTGCGCGACGCGGGCACGGGAGCCCAGATCTCGATCGATACCTCCAAGGCGCGGGTCGCCAGTGAGGCCGTGGGGGCCGGAGCGACGCTGATCAACGACGTGACCGCCCTGCGCGGCGATCCTGAGATGCTCGAGGTCGTCGCGCGGACCGGCGCCGACTGCTGCCTGATGCACATGCTCGGCGAGCCCCGGACGATGCAGCGCGACCCCCGCTATGAGGATGTCGTCGACGACGTCCGCGCGTTTCTGGAGGAGCGCCTGGCCTTCGCCGTTGCCCACGGTGTGGCCGAGGAGCGGATCATGCTCGATCCCGGGATCGGGTTCGGCAAGACGACGGCCCACAACCTCGAGCTGCTGCGGCGCCTCGAGGAGCTGACGACGCTGGGCAGGCCGATCGCGATCGGCACCTCTCGCAAGTCATTTCTGGGCAAGATCACCGCGCGCCCGGTCGAGGACCGGATCGCGGCCACGATCGCCACCAACGTCGTCGCATACGCCAATGGGGCGCGCGTATTTCGCGTCCACGACGTGGCGCCCGTCCATGACGCGCTGGCGATTGTGGCTGCTACGGTCCAGCGCCCATGCCCGACGACTACGACGCCGACGAGTTCGACGATTCAGGCGACGTAGACGACGAGGAGGGGGGGACAGAGCCCGAGGTGACCATCGAGGTCAGCGGCCTGTCGCTCTTCACCCACGTGGGCGTGACCGCCGCCGAGCGGGAGATCGGGCAGCGACTGCTCGTCGATCTCCGCCTCGACATCGGCGAGTGTGACGCCACGATCACCGACCGGATCGAGGACACCGTCGACTACGGCGAGGTCTGCGAGATGGCCAACCTGGTCGCCCAGCAGCGGACCTACAAGACGCTCGAGCGGTTGTGCGCGGCCATCGCCGAGCGCCTGCTCGAGCAGTACGACGCCGGCGCGGTGTGGGTCAAGGCGGCCAAGCCCGAGCCGCCGCTGGCCCTGCCGGTGGGCGAGGTCTCAGTCGAAGTGTGGCGCGAGGCCAGCGGGTGAGGGACGGCTTTCTCGGACTGGGCTCAAACGTCGGCGACCGCCGCGCCCATCTCGAGGCCGCGGTGTCCGCCCTCGGGGGACACGAGATCGAGGTCAAGGCCTCCTCCTCGGTGTACGAGACCGAGCCGGTCGGTGAGGTTCTCGAGCAGTCGGATTTCCTCAACGCCTGCCTTCAGGTGACCACGCCGCTCGACCCCGAGGAGCTGCTCGACGCCGCCAAGGCCGTCGAGCGGGAGGTGGGCCGCGAAGCGGGTGGGGCGCGCCACGGGCCGAGGGTGATCGACGTCGACGTGCTCCTGCTCGGGGACCTGCGCCATCAGTCGCAAAGGCTGACCCTTCCTCACGCCGACCTGGTCGCCCGGCGCTTCGTCCTCGTCCCGCTGCTCGAGCTCGACCCCGAGCTCACGCTCCCGGGCGGTGAGCGGCTGTCCGAGCGGCTGGCCGCAATCCCCGCCGGGCAGGGAGTGCGCCGCGTCGGGCCGCCATTGCTGTAATGCGCCGATGCTGCTTGTAGTCGACGTCGGCAACACCCAGACCCATTTCGGGGTCTTTCCGACCGGCGCGACCGAGATCTCCGAGCATTGGCGCTTCGCCACGGT
>DASXHG010000253.1:0-2605 GCA_036488625.1 Solirubrobacteraceae bacterium
TCGACCTCGGGGTCGACGCCCAGGGCCCGGGTGATGATCGAGCGCTGGGGGTGCTCGGCGGCCTGCTCCTCGGTCAGCTTGCCACGACGCAGCAGCTCCTCGACCAGGGTGTGGTCCTGGGTCAGGCGACCGAGCTCGCCGTCGCGGAACAGGTAGGCGCGGCTATCGCCGACGTGGGCGATGGCCAGCTCTGAGTTATCGACGTAGACGGCGGTGAGGGTGGTGCCCATTCCCGCCCGGTCGTGCTCGGTGCTGGAGATCTCATAGATGCGGCGGTTGGCATCCTGGGCGCGCTCGGCGAGCCGCTGCTCCGGAGTGCCCGACTCGGGCAGCGCGGCCTGGAAGGCCTCGACGGCGATCTGGGAGGCCACCTCGCCCGCCTGCGCCCCACCCATGCCGTCGGCGACCACGAACAGCGGGGCGCGCGCGAAGGCGTTGTCCTCGTTGTCCTTGCGCTGCCGACCGGTGTCGGTCTTCCAGGCGGTTTGACTTGCGCGCAACATCAAGCGGTCACTGTTGGTAGGAGAACTCCGAGTCCCCGATCCGGATCCGGTCGCCATCGCGCAGCGGCTGGGGCCCGTCGAGGGGGGTGTCGTTCAAGTAGGTCCCGTTGGTCGAGCCGAGATCCTCGAGCACCACCACGTGTCCCTCGAGCGAGATCCGCGCGTGATGCGAGGAGGCGAACGGATCCTCCAGGTGAATCTCCACGTCTCCGCGGCCGAGCGTAGCGCCGCGCGACAGGTCGTAGGCCACACCGCTCTCGTGGCCGGCCGCGTGGTCGACCAGAAGTCGAGGCTCGAACTCGTCCAGGCCGCCCATCCCCGAGGCGGCGTTGTACATGCCGGTGGCGTCCGGCGGCGGCTGCTGGTCGGACTGGACGACCCCGCCGCGGCCTCGCCGCAGGTCGCGCATGGAGCTCCACGCCACCCACACGAGGAAGAGATAGAGGACGGCCAAAAAGCCGAATTTGAGGCCGACGGAAACGGGCTCGAGCACGCGGAGCGGGCCTTTCTTATTCGAGTTCGAAGGTGATCCGCGAGGTGCCGAGCTCGATCTCATCGCCCGGTTTGAGGACCTCGGAGCCGTCGATCTGGCGGCCGTTGAGGCGCGATCCGTTGGTCGAGCCGAGATCGGTCAGCACCCATGAACCGCCGCGCGGCCGGACCTCGGCGTGGGTCCGCGAGACGTTGGGATCGTCGACCATCAGATCACACTGGCGGCTGCGCCCCAGGGTGGCCCCGGATGATCCGACGACCACGCGCTTGCCGGCGCCGATCAGCAACGCCGTGTGCTCGCGGGCCCGGGCGCGAGCCTCGAGCGGCTCGGCCATCCGGCCGGCCGTGCTGTAGACCATCGTGCGCCCCGAAGCGGCCTCCTCCGGTACCTCAACCGGCGCCTCGGCCTCGGGGCTGACGACACGCGTCTGAATACCGAATTCTCCCAGCCCCAGTCGGTCGTCGGTCTCGAACTCGACCACGGGCCGCGACATCAAGGCCAGATTCTCACGCCGGGCATGCTCGAGCAGATAGCCGGCCAGCTCGCCGGTGAGAGCGTCCTCGTAGTCGGCGAAGCGCTCGCGATCGCGTGGCGACAGATAGACGCGGTACTCGTTGGGCACGTACGTGCGTGAGACGGAGAGCGATTTGTGCTCCTCCATCTCGCGGGCGAGCTTGCGGGCAATCTCGACCGGCCGGACCTCGGAGCGAAAGGCACGACTGAACGTCCCCTCGACGAGGCCGGCGATCTTGCTCTCGATGCTTCTGAGCACACTCATAGAAGGGCCCCGTGGGGCGGATCCATGCTACGGAAATTGTCGCCCGACGCCGGAATCAGCGCCCGAAGCCGCGCCGGCGGCCCGAAACGGCCCTGTGAAGCGGTGCAAAAGCGTCCCAGGCTGGGGCTGCCAGGCGCGACCCAGAGCCACGACGGCTCCGACGATGGCCCCGACCACAGCGGCGGGTGCGGTCGACGTCGCGGAGCCTCGATGGACGGCCTCGATCACCGCCGTGGACGCCGCCACGACCGTGGCCGACCAGATCACGACCAGAATTGCGTCCAGGAGCAACGACCGGCCTCGGACCAGCCACGGGAGCACGCACGCGGCCAGCGCCCACACGACGGCGGGAGCCAGGACTCCTGCGCTCAGCAGCGGCGTGATGACCACGTCGACCGTGCCCCGGAACGAACCGCTCCAGTCGGCCGCCGAGGTGGCGGGCACCCAGTCCAGATACAGACCGTGGCCGGTGATCGAGGCGGCCACGAGCAGCCACACCCACCCCGCGGCGGCCAGCGCCGCGCGCCGCCAGGCCGAGGAGGCCCAGCCCGCCATGGCCGGCCATGCCCCGGCCAGGCCGATCAGTCCCAGGGCGACCGCGCCGGCGGGCAGCGGCCAGGCTGTCGCTCGCCAGGGCACCAGTACGACCGCGGTCAGCGCGGCGGGGACGAGGAGCAGAGCCAGCCCAGGATGGCCCTGGGCCACGGCTGTAACGGCTACCGCGGCGGTCAGGGCGAGCCAGCCGATCCGCGGCAGAAGGAGCGTCACTGCGGCCGCGGCCAAGGCCAGTAGCGCGACGGGAAGCGGGCTTGGGGCCAGTGCGTGGCGGGC
>DASXHG010000377.1:0-3246 GCA_036488625.1 Solirubrobacteraceae bacterium
CGCCCAGACCGACCATGCCCGCCCCGAACACGACGCAGGTCGATCCGGCCGTGACCTGGGCGGTGTTGATGGCCGCGCCGAGACCGGTGGACAGGCCGCAGGCGAACAGGCAGGCGTGGTCGGGTTCGGCCTCGGGCGAGATCTTGGCCAGCGCGATCTCGGGCATGACGGTGTACTCGGCGAACGTGCTCGTGCCCATGAAGTGGCGGATCGGATCGCCACCGGCGGACAGGCGCGTGGTGCCGTCGGGGAGGTATCCCTGGTTCTGCTGCTCGCGGATGGCCAGGCACAGGTTGGTGTGCGGGCTGAGGCAATGGATGCACTCGCGACACTGGGGCGAGAACAGGGTCACGACCCGATCGCCCTCGGCCACGCTGCTCACGCCCTCGCCGATCCGTTCCACGATGCCGCAGCCCTCGTGCCCGAGGACGGCGGGCACGTAGCCGGACGGGTCGGCACCCGAGGCGGTGTACATGTCGGTGTGGCAGACCCCGCATGCCTCGAGCCGGACCAGAACCTCACCCGCCCGCGGCTCGGCCAGGTCGACCTCAGTGACCTTCAGGGGTGCAGCAAACTGCTCCAGCACGGCAGCCCGGATCTTCACGACGGCTCCTTTCCGACGGGGTCTGGCCGAACCCTAACCGCCGCCGGTGGGACCGGTCGGACCGGGCCGCGGTCGGTCAGCCGCGGGGTGGCCGGACCGCCGGGCGGTCAGCCGCGTGGTGGCCGGGGCGCGAAGAACACGTCGCGGGGGAGCTGGCCGGCCGGAACCCCGGCGTCGAGCGAGATCAGCTGGCCCAGCGTGTGGCGGTAGCTGATCCGGTAGCGCCGCCAGATCTGGCCCAGCACCGGGTCGCGCGCGTAGAAGAAGCGGTCGCCGTCGCGCAGGGCGGCGAACTGCCGCCGCCACAAGGCCAGCTGCAGCGCCCCGAACTCGCTGCCGGGGACGTGGGGCTCGGCCATCATGCCCACGAACGCATCCAGGTTGGCGACTGAGCCGTAGATCGCCTTCAGGCGGGCCGCCAGCGTGCTGCGCTGCGTCTCGGCGACGGCCCGCACGGGGGAGTCCAGCGCCAGCGAACGGCCAAAGAAGTCATGCAGAGAGGTGATGTCCAGGATGTGGGGGTCGTCGATCGTCAGTCCGGGCGGGAGCTGGTCGGTGCGCTCGCCGGTGACCTGGGTGAAGCTCGTCTGGGAGGACAGGCCGAGGGCACGACGCAGCTCGTCGTAGGTCGGCATGCCGTGATCGCGCTCGCGCTGGAGGTCGATCGCACCCAGGTCGGTCACGCCGGTGAAGCACCCGGGAGCGGTCTCCTGCGACAGGCAGGCATTCGGGTCGCGAGCGCCCGGCGCCGGATACTCGAACAGCACGCTGCGCAGCGACTCGTCGATCTGCACGTCGTTTCGGTAGCCGGGCTCCTCGGCCAGCCCGGTCAGGATCGGACCCAGCCCGAGCGCGCGCACCACCTGCGGGTCAAAGAAGGCGGCGGCCTGGGGGAGGGTCAGCGCGATAACCGGCCCCGAGCGCAGGGCGGTGATCCCGAGCTGACGCAGCCGGGCGAGCCGCGCCGGCCCGAAGCGGGCGGCCGAGACGAGCATGTGCTCCTCGCCGTTGACCATGCTGTGCGCCCGGTAGCCGATCGTCGAGAACTCGTCACTGAGCTCGGTCCTGACCCCGCGCCGGTATCCGCGATAGCGAGGCAGACGGACTCCCAGCGCGGGCAGAAACTGCTTGTAGGTGATGTATTGCTGCTCGGCGATCACGACCCGGCGCGCGATCTGGAACCGGAGCTGCACTGGGAGCGAGCGAGGCAGGCGCGAGACGATTCGGTTGTGCTCGCGCGCGAACAGCGTCTGCACGGCGGTCAGCTCGGCGTTGTCATTGGCGCGCACGTCGCCGGCCACGTCGGCGTGCTGCGGTTCGCCCTGGAGCATCCCCTGGGCCTGCATGTAGGGGGCCGGATGGCGCGTGCCGCGCGCGTCGGCCTGGGGGAGGTAGCCGCCGGGGAGCATCAGTTTTGCGCCTGAGTCGCCGAGGCGGCCGTCGTCTGGTCCCTGCAGGAGCCAGTCGAGCCGCTGCCGGCTCGTCCCGTAGACCGCCGAGGCGTTCAGATACGAGGAGACCGTGTTGACCTGCAGGCGCGGGCGCCCGGGGCCGGTGCCCGTTCCCGCGGCGACGGCGTCACGCGTGAAGCCGATGCTGCCGGTGGCATTCGGGTATCGCTCGAGTGGATCGTGGGGATCAAAGGCAATCGGAGCCGGGTCAGACCCGGTCTCGGCCAGCCCGAAGGTGTGATCCAAAAACTGGCCCCACACCCAGCCCCACTGGCTCACGTAGCGCGCTGAGAAGAGGTCGACGCCGAGCGAGTCAAAGACCCGGTTGCTCACGTAACGCGGGCTCGGCCCCGCGACCATCGCCCCGACGCCATCGGCGTAGCGCGGCGCCGTGAGCCGCGCATAAGGCACCCCGGGCTCGCCCCAGCGGGGGTGAGCGCGGTTGTTCCCCGCGCCGTTCAGCGATTCAGCAGCGAACGACCAGCGTCGGGCAGCCAGGCTGGGGGCGGGACCAACCAGGCCGGCCGAGCCGATGACACTGAGCACGGCGAGCGCCGTCGTCATGCGCCGCAGAGCTGATCGCGAAGCGGTCGGAAGGCGGCGGGTCAAGTGAGGTCAGGAGCGGTGGGAGTCGAGCGCGTCGATCAGCAGCTCGAGCATGCGGGGCCACTGCTCCGGCTCCACGCGCTTGGCCGCCCGAGTGGCGGCGAACAGTAACCGAAGGTCAAGCACGGTCGCGTCGGCGCGCAGGCGCCCTTCGGCGCGGGCCTCGCACAGCAGCCCCTCTAGCGCGGTGGCCGCTCGTTCGGTCGCCGCCTCGACATCGGGATGTCCGGCCACGAGCGCCCGAGCCTCACCCATGAAGTCATCGGCGGACTGGGTCTCGACGAGCCTGCGCAGCATCTCCACCAGCGCACTCCAACGATCGCCGGCGCGCTGCCGCGCCTGGGCCGCTGCCTCGACGTGCTCGTCCATACGCCGGATGACCAGCGCCGCCAGGAGCTCGTGCTTGGACGGGAACTGGCGGTAGATGCTGGCCACGCCCGCACCCGCCGCCTCGGCCACCTCGCTCATCGGGGCGTCGAGTCCACTGCGGGCAAACACCTCACCGGCCGCCCGTAGCAGCCGCTCGCATTTGGCCTCCGGGGCGAGCCCGGCCCAGCCCTGCGTCGCTCGGACGGCGGCGGTTTC
>DASXHG010000402.1:0-4295 GCA_036488625.1 Solirubrobacteraceae bacterium
GCGGTCAGCCGGGCCTGCTGGTAGGGCTGAGCGAGGGTCATCAGCAGCACACCGGCCACCGCCACCCCGGCCAGAATGCCCAGATAGCGCATCGGCATCCCGGCGGCCAGCATCAGCGAGGTGACGGTGAAGGCGACGACCAGCGCCGTGCCCAGATCGGGTTCGACCACGATCAGCAACATGGCCGGTCCGGCGGTGACGGCGATCGGCGCCACAGCCTGTTTGAAGCTGCGCATCCGCTTTGGGTGCGCGGCCAGGTAGCGGGCCACGTACAGGACGAGCGTGATCTTCATCAGCTCGGAGGGCTGGAACTGGATCGGGCCGGCGGCGAACCACCGCCGGGCGCCGTTGACCACGACGCCGAAGCCGGGCAGCAGGACCAGGACCAGCAGGGCGAAGGATCCGAACAGGAGCAGACGGCAGACGCGCTCGTCGAGCAGGGCCAGTCCGCGACGCTCGAGCACGTACATGGCGGCCAGACCGACGGCGCCGAAGATCAGATAGCGGATGAAATCGCCGGTTCCGTTGCCCTGCCCGTTGAGCACGCCGAGCGGCGAGGATGCGCTGTAGACCATCACGGCCCCGAAGGCGAGCAGGCACAGCGCGGCCGTCATCAGGACGCGGTGCTCGAGCGGGGGAGCCACGCGCCGGCTGCGGGTCCGGCGCAGGCCCGCGCCGGCGGCGCGACCGCTGCGACTCCGGGGCGCTGTGGTTTCGGTGGCCATCAGAGCGCCTGCACCAGGGCCCGGAAATGCTCTCCGCGGGCCTCGAAGTCGGGGTACTGGTCATAGCTCGCACAGGCCGGGGAGAGCAGCACGGTGTCGCCAGGCTGGGCGGCCGCGTGGGCGGCCGCGAGCGCCGCGCCGAGATCGCCGCAGTCGTGCACGGGCACCCCGGCTGGGGCCAGAGCCGCGTCGAGCTCGGGGGTCGCCTCGCCGATCAGGTAGACCGCGGCGCAGCGCTCGGCGACGACCGGGGCCAGCGGACGGAAATCCTGCTGCTTGCCACGCCCGCCGGCGATCAGGTGCACGCCACCGGCATAGCTGCGCAGCGCGACCAGCGTGCTGGCCACATTGGTCGCCTTGGAGTCGTTGACGTAGGCGACGCCGTCGCGGGTGGCGATCAGCTCCAGCCGGTGAGCCACCCCGGGAAACGTTCGCAGGCCGCGAGCGACGTCCTCGGGGGCGAGTCCCCGGGCCAGGCAGGCGGCGGCGGCGGCCATCGCGTTGTCGAGATTGTGGGACCCCGGGAGCGATACCTCGGAGGCGGCCAGCAGCACCTCGTCGCCCCACCAGACCTGTCCGGCGCGCGCGGCGACCTCGGCCTCGGGACCGGCCCCGAAGCAGACCCGCCGGGCGCAGCCGCCGAGATCCTCGACATCGAGCCCCTCCGGGGCCACGGCCACATCGTCGTTGCCCTGGTTGGCGAAGACCTTGAGCTTGGCGGCCACGTAGGCGTCAAAGGTGCCGTGGCGGTCGAGGTGATCGGGCTCGAGATTGGTCAGCACAGCCACCTCGGGCGCGAACGCCACCGTGTCCTCGAGCTGGAACGAGGAGACCTCGCAGACCACGGTCGCAGCGGGGTTGACCTCGTTGACCAGCGAGGTGAGCGCGGTGCCCACGTTGCCGGCCACGACGACGGGTACGGCCGCCTCGCGGTGGATGTGGCCGATCCACTCCGTGGTCGTCGTCTTGCCGTTGGTGCCGGTCACCGCGATGAAGTCGTTGTCGAGCAGCCGCCAGCCGAGCTCGACCTCGCCGAGCACGGGGACGCCCCGCTCACGCGCGGTGAGCACAGGAGGGGCAGTCGCGGGTACACCGGGGCTCTTGATGAGCGTCCCGGCCCTGGCGGCGAGGGCGAGGCCTGACGCATCGAGGTGGACTTCGACACCGGCCTGGGAAAGCCTCCCCGCGACCGCGATCAGCGCGGGAGAGGTACCGGCGTCGCAGGCCATCACGGTCTCCCCCCGTTCCCGCAGGGCCAGCGCAGCCGCCTGCCCAGAGCGAGCGAGACCGACGACGAGGTACGGACCGCCGGTCAGAGGCGGCCGCGGCTTGCCCTGGGCGGCCACGCGAGCTAGGCCTTGATGCTGAGCTGATAGACGACGAAGCCGATGGCTCCGAACGCCGCGGCGACGATCCAGAAGCGGAGGATGATCTTCGTCTCTGACCAGGCCTGGAGCTCGAAATGGTGGTGAATCGGCGCCATCAGAAATACGCGCTTGCGGAAGGTCTGAAAGGAGAAGACCTGGATCACCACCGACAGCACCTCGATCACGAAGATGCCGCCGAGCAGGATCAGCAGCACCTCGGTCTTGGTCATCACAGCGAGCCCGGCTATGGCCCCGCCTAACCCGAGCGACCCCGTGTCGCCCATGAAGATGCTGGCCGGGAAGCTGTTGAACCATAAGAAGCCGATGCACGCTCCGACCAGACACGAGGCGACGAAGGTCAGGCCGTAGTCGCCACTGGTGATGAACGTGATGCCGAGGTAGGCCAGCAGCGTGATCGCGACACAGCCGGCGGCCAGTCCGTCCAGACCGTCGGTGAAGTTGACCGCGGTCGTGGTGCCGGCCACGACGAGGTAGATGAACACCGGATACAGCGGTCCGAGGTCGATCGATACGTCGACGAAGCGGACCCGCACAGTCGGTGCGATCCCGGCCTTGTAACGGGCCACCCACCACAGGCCGAGGGAGATGGCGACCGTGAACAGAAGCTTCGTGCGGGCGCGCAGGCCCAGCGACCGCCGCTTGACGATCTTCGTGTAGTCATCGGCGAAGCCGAGCAGAGCACAGGCCAGGCCGACGCCGAATACGCCCATCGCCGGCCAGTCGCGCTTGGAGAGGACCAGGAAGGGCACGGCCATGGCGGCGAAGATGATCACGCCACCCATCGTTGGCGTTCCCGCCTTGGTCTGATGGCCCTTTGGCCCCTCCTCGCGGATGTTCTGGCCGAACTCGCGGCGACGCAGGAACTCGATGAACTTCGGGCTCAAGAACAGGCAGATGAGCAACGACGCCGTGCCGGCGATCAAGACACGCCCCGAGAGGGATCCGCCGGTCAGGACTGGACCCCGATCGCGAGCGCATCGCAGACCTGCTTGAGGCCGACTCCGAGCGAGCCCTTGACGAGGACGACGTCGCCGCTCTCGAGCAACTCGGGCACGATCGCCGCCGCCTCGCCGGCATCGGCCACGGCCTGGGTCTCACCGTCGAAACGCTCTCCGATCGCCGCCGCCAGCGGACCCACCGTGACCAGCAGGTCCACCCCGGCCCGCTCCACCAGCGGGCCCAGCTCCTCGTGGTAACGCAGCGCATCGGGCCCGAGCTCGAGCATGTCCCCGAGAACGGCCACACGGCGGGCCGCCCCGTCACGCTGAGCGGTATCGGCCAGATCGGCGAGGGCGGCGCGCATCGACATCGGGTTGGCGTTGTAGCAGCCGTCGATGACCACTATCCCTCCGGCCAGAGTCAGGTTCTCGCCCCTTCCGGCGCTCAGCGCGGGCTGCACGAGCCCCGAGGGCGTCACTCCGATGGCCTCCGCCGCGGCGACCGCGGCGAGCAGGTCAAGGCGCACGTGGGCCTGCTGGAAGGGCACCTCGAGCTGGTACTGGCCCTCGGTGCCGACGATCGTCGCGGTGTCCTCACCCTGAGCCACGAAGTCGACATCGCCGCCGGGCCCGAAGGTCACGGTCCGGACGTCCTCGCGGCGGTGCGCGTCGAGCAGGCGCTCGCCGGCCGGCACGATCGCGGTCGCGCCGGCGGCCAGCCCGGCGATCAGCTCGGCCTTGGCGGCGGCCACATTCTCGATCGTGCCCAGAAGTTCGAGGTGAACGGGACCGATGCTGACGATCACGCCGACGTCGGGTTCGGCGATCGCGGCCAGCTCGGCGATCTGTCCGCGTCCACGCATGGCCATTTCGAGCACCAGCACCTCGGTCCCCGCCGGAGCGGCCAGGATCTCCAGCGGCAGACCGATCTCGGTGTTGTAGTTGGCCCGCGAGGCGGTCGTGCGGCGGTGGGGTGAGAGAACGGCCAACAGCAGGTCCTTGGTCGTGGTCTTGCCGGTCGAGCCGGTCACCCCTATGACCTGCGCTCCGAGCTCTCGCCGCCAGGCGGTGGCCAACGTCTGCAGGGCCCGCAGAGGATCGGCGACGACGATCACGTGACCCGCCCCGTCCGCGCCGGCCGCCCGGGCCGCGTCGGCGTTCGGAGGAGTGACGATCGCCCCCCAGGCGCCCGCCTCCAGCGCCGCAGCGGCAAAACGACCGCCGTCGTAGTTGGCGCCTGGCAG
>DASXHG010000409.1:0-2071 GCA_036488625.1 Solirubrobacteraceae bacterium
CCCCGCCGCCGCCACATCCTTGACCTGTTGCTCGCCGCCGAGCGGCCCGTCGGGGAACTCGCCACCGCGACCGCGATGAGCCAGCCGCTGGTCTCCAAGCACCTGAGGGTGCTGCGCGAGGCCGGCCTGGTCGAGGTCCGCCCCGACGCCCAGCGCCGGATCTACCGGGTGCGGCCAGAGCCGCTCCGCGAGCTCGATGAATGGCTAGACCCGTACCGAGCGATGTGGTCGCAACGACTTGATGCCCTGGGCCGGCATCTCGATCGCCAGGCGCAGCGCACGGCGGCGCCCGGCGCCGACCTTTAGCCAGCGCGGCGCCTACCCCGCGGCGACGGCGGGCGTCGGCGCCAGCCGCAGATCGGGGCGGTTCTCCGACAGCCACACGTCAAGGGCCGCGGACTTCTCGGTGTCTTCGTAGACCTCATAGTCGACGAGTCGGCCCCACCGCAGGTGGCCCCAGATCACAAAGCGGTTTTCGTACACCAGGTCGCCTCCCGCGCCGTGGAGATGGTCACGGCCGCGGAGACTGACCGTGGCTCGCCAGGGCCAACCGGTGGCCACCACCTCGTCCAGTTCCATCTGCAGGCCGGCATCGACGAGACGCTCCAGCCAGAGTCGGACTTGATCCCGGCCGCGAAACTCTCCGCCCCACGAGTTCTGTCCCGGGAAGCGGAAGACCACGTCGGGATGCTCCAGGCGCAACGTCGCGCGGATGTCTCCGGCGTTGTTGCGAGCCAGGTTGTGAGACAGGACACGTTTGGCCAGCCAGGAGAGCATCGGCCACCTCCATTCGATTGATCGCTCTAACGAGCACCGTACGCTGAGCTCACTCAGAGAGGAAAGACGGGCCTCTGCGGTTGCTTTTTCAATCAGAGTGGCCGGACGGCCCGCTCAGTGGGGGACGCGACCGCCGGCGGCACCGGGCTCGCTGGCGGGACCGTGCGGGGCGGCGATGCCGAGGACGCGCATCGCCTTCAATCCCATGGAGAGCTTTTCGCGGCCGTCGGTCGAGGAGACGTCCAGGCCGGTCAGCTCGCGCACGCGCTCAAAGCGGTAACGGATCGTGTGGCGGTGGGTGATGAGACGGGCCGCGGTGGCGTTCACGTTGGCGTCGCAGTCGAGGAAGGTGGCCAGCGTCCCGAGCAGATCTGTCTCGTACTGCTCGTCGTAGGCGACGAGCGGGCGCACGGTCTCGGTGTAGAAGCGGCCGAGCTCGGTGGGGTCGCTCATGTAGGGCAACAGGAGCTGGTAGGTCCCGGTTTCCTCGTAGGCGAGCTCGGTCCGTTCGCTGTCGCCCTCGGCGACGTTGAGGGCCAGCAGAGCCTCGTTGTAGGCGCGCTGCAGATCGAGGGGATCCTCCACGCGGCGGCTGCGCCCGAGCGCGAAGGCAAACCCGGGTAGCCCCGATTCGAGCTCGCGCAATACGGCGGCCGACACGCGCCGGCCGGTCTCACCGTCGGCGTCCGGGAGCAGGATCACCGCCTCGTCGCTGTCGGTCTCGGTCGGCGCCGCGATCGAGCCGGGCGCGACCGAGCGTGCCCCCCGCGCGGCCACGGCGAGCAGGCGCCGGCGCCAATCATCCTCGGTCGGGCTGCGGGCGTGGGCGCGGACCACGGCCACACTGGCGCCGCGCGACAAGTCGGTCCCGAGCTCCTTGCCCCGGGCGAGGAGATCGTCGGCGTCGGCGATCCGGCGCCCGAGAACCGCACGCTGGAAGGTCGTGGCGACCTCCTCCGACGCGCGCTCGGGCGCGCGCACGCGCTCGACCTCGGAGGCGATCAGCGTGGTGACCAGGCGGAGCAGGGCGCCGTCGGGCGTCCCCTCGCGGGCCCGCATCCGCAGCTGGCCGACCGGTGCCTCGGCGACCTTCAGCTCGAAGGTGGAAACGTCGTCGGCGTCACGCATCAGCGAGCGCTCATCGGCGGGCGAGCGGGCGGCGACGGCCAGGACCGTGGCCGAACGGTCGATCAGGATCAGGCTCGCGTCAAGCGCGCGGGCGGCCGCTCGCAGGATCTCGGGCAGGCCGGCCCCGGCCTCGACGGCGTCGGTGATGGCCGCGAAGGCGGCCAGA
>DASXHG010000431.1:0-2882 GCA_036488625.1 Solirubrobacteraceae bacterium
TCGGACGTGGTTCGGGACGCGGAGTGGCCGGACCGATTCCGGTGGCGTGGGGGCTATCCTTAATCGCCAGTGACGGTTGCCGAACAAGTCAGGTCCGACATCACAACGGCCATGAAGTCGGGTGCCAAGGAGCGTGTTTCCGCCCTGCGCCTGGTCCTCTCCGAGTTGCAGAAGGCCGCCAAGGACGGTGGCGATGACGAGCTGGCGGTGCTGCGCCGCGAGCGCAAGCGCCGGCTCGAGGCCTCGGCTCAGTTTCGTGATGCCGATCGTCCCGAGCTCGCCGAGCAGGAGGACCGGGAAGCCGAGCTGATCGCCGCTTACCTGCCCGCCGAGCTCAGTGACGCCGAGCTCGACGCGGTCGTCGCGGCCGCGGTCTCCGAAACCGGGGCCAGCGAACCGAAGGACATGGGTCAGGTCATGAAGCTGGTCATGACGCGGACCGGTGGCCGCGCGGACGGCAAGCGGGCCTCGGCCCGGGTCCGCGAGGCGCTGGCGGGCGCGGGGACGGCCGGGTAGCCGCTTGCGCCAGGCGATCGAGCTCGACAACGCCGTGGCTGCTGAGCTGGCCGGCAGCGGCGACGTCATCCTCCGCACGCTGGAGGAACACCTGGACTGCGACGTCTACCTGCGCGGCAACGTGCTCACGCTCGAGGGCGACGAGCGCTCCGTCGAGGCGGCTCGGGCCGTCGTCCGCGAGCTCTCGGATCTGATCGAGCAGGGGCACGAGATCGCCCCCGGGACGATCGAGGCGGTGAGCCGTGCGCTGGATCAGCACGAGTCCCCGTCGCAGATCCTCGACGACGTGGTCTGGCGCCACCGCGCGACCAAGGTCGCGCCCAAGACGGTCAACCAGAAGCGCTACGTCGACTCGATCCGCAGCAACACGGTGACCTTCGGGATCGGACCGGCGGGCACGGGCAAGACCTTCCTGGCCGTCGCCCTGGCCGCCGCGGCCCTCAGCCGCAGGGAGATCAACCGGATCATCCTCACCCGGCCCGCGGTCGAGGCCGGTGAGCGGCTCGGCTTTTTGCCCGGTGACCTGATGGCCAAGGTCGATCCGTACCTGCGCCCGCTGTTTGACGCCCTGCATGACATGCTCGACCCCGAGCGGGTCAGCCAGCATCTCGAGCGGGGGGTGATCGAGGTCGCGCCGCTGGCCTTCATGCGCGGTCGCACGCTCAACGACAGCTTCATCATCCTCGACGAGGCTCAGAACACGAGCCCGGAGCAGATGAAGATGTTCCTGACTCGGCTCGGTTTCAACTCCAAGATGGTCGTCACCGGCGACATCACCCAAATCGACCTGCCGCGGGAACAGGACTCGGGGCTGGTCGTGGTCTCAGAGATCCTCGACAAGGTGGAGGGCATCGACTTCGTCCGCTTCGGTGAAGAGGACGTCGTCCGGCACAAGCTCGTCCGGCGCATCGTGGCCGCCTACAACGACCACTCGCAGCGCCTGACCCCCGAACTGCACGCGCGAAAGCGCGCTTAGAGTCGAGCCATGCTCGACGTCGAGGTGATCGGCATCGAGGCTGTTGTCGCCGAGGGGCCGAACGCCGTCGAACTCGAAGAGCTGTGCGCGCTGGCCCTTTCCTCGGCCGGGATCGAGGAGGGTCACGTGGCGATCGAGTTCGTCGACGAGGACCGCAGTCGCGAGCTGAACTTCACCCATCGCCACATCGACAGCCCGACCGATGTGCTGTCGTTCGGCGTCGATGAGGCGGGCGTGTCAGTCGGCCCACGGGAGCTCGGCGACATCGTCATCTGTCCGCCCCGGACCGAGGATCTTCGCGAGGCCGTCGTCCACGGCGCCCTGCATCTGAGCGGGATGGACCACGAGACCGACGAGGGTGAGATGCTGGCGCTGCAGGCCGAGCTGATGCGTTGGGTCAACTAGGAGGTCTCAGCATGGACGCCCTGAAGCCGGAATCCATCCCCACTCGCTCGGGCTTCGTCGCTCTGGCCGGGCGACCCAACGTCGGCAAGTCGACCTTGGCCAACGCGATCATCGGAGCCAAGGTGGCGATCGTCTCCGACAAGCCGCAGACCACGCGCCGGGCGATTCGCGGTGTTGCCACCGGACCGGACTGGCAACTGGTTCTGATCGACCTGCCCGGCGTTCAGCGTCCGCGTGATGCGCTCACGGAGCGGATGCAGCATCGCGTGGAGCGCGAGCTGTCCGACGCCGACGCGTGCCTGCTCGTCGTCAACTGTGAGCAGGGCATCGGCCCGGGAGACCGCTTCCTGGCCGACCTGTTGCGAAACGAGGTCGGGAACAGCAGGCTCCCGGTGACGATTGCCGCCAACAAGGCCGACCGCGCCTCCCCGGCCCGGATCGCGGCCACCCTGCAGGCCGCCGCCGATCTTGATCTGGCCGATGACATCTACGCCGTGTCGGCTCGGACCGGAGCCGGCATCGACGCTCTGACCGGCCGTCTCGTCGATCTCCTGCCACCCGGACCGTTCTACTTCTCGGCCGGTCAGCGCTCAGACCAGGAGCCCACGGTGCTGCTGGCCGAGCTCGTTCGTGAGCAGATACTGGCCCGCACACGTGAGGAGGTCCCCCACGCGGTCGAGGTCGAGGTGCAGGACATCCGCCATCCGCGGCCCGACCTGGTCTTGATCGAGGCCGTCGTGCTCAGTGAGACCGAGTCGCAGAAGGGGATTCTGATCGGGGCCGGGGGGCGGATGATCAAGTCGATCGGCACCGCGGCCCGGCGCACAATCGAGCGGGAGCTGGGCACGAAGGTGCATCTCGAGCTGTCCGTGCGCGTTCGGCGACACTGGCGCGCCGACGAACGTCTGTTGGACCGCCTTGGCATCGAATAGCGCTTCTGCTACGCATTCACACCTGTGCGAGCTCCATTCAGCAGCGTCGTGAG
>DASXHG010000459.1:0-5139 GCA_036488625.1 Solirubrobacteraceae bacterium
CTGCACATCGAGCCCTTCCAGGAGCGCGTCAGCATGGTCGACGGCCAGCGGCGTGTTCCAGCGCATGCGGGCGTACCGCGCCCGCCTCAGCTCCAGGGGCTCCACTGCCCGAAGTGATACCCGACCGCTCGGCCCCGCAGCGCCAGGCCGACGATCTCGAGGCCGCGCGCCGTCGGCGCGCATCCGCCCGGACAGAAAACAGCCCGCATCCCGGGGCTGGGATGCGGGCTGCGGAGCCCTGGGGGCGGAGGGTCCTACGCCTGAGCGGCGACCGGTCCGGCGTGCCGGCGTGCGGCCCGGGCCCGATCGGCGTGCGCGGCATGCGCGCGGACGGCGTGCTCGCGGACGCGCGGGTTGTGTGCCGGCACGGGCGCGACCGAGGTGGGCCGAGCGGTGCGGATGGCCCAGGCGATCATGGCGATGATGACGCTGAAGACAATCAGCCCGAGAACGACGTTTAGGACGATGGCGGTGCTCATGTCAGGGCTCCTTTTCTTGGGATGAGAAGAGGATCGCCCCGAGGGCGAAGATCAACGTGTAATGAACGTAGGACCGATCTAAGAGACACGTGACAGATGCCACTTATGTCGGCAGGACCGGCTCAGGCCGGGCTGGCTGTGGTCACGCCCGGAGGGCACGCCGGGGGTCACGCCCGGTGGATCACGCCCGCGGGTCGCGCCCGCGTACAGCTACGCGTCGCTGTCGGCGCGCTCCTGCTGTTCCAGCTTCTCCCGCAGGTACCGCGCCTTGTCCGCTCGGCGCTTGTGCTTCTCGACCTCGGCCTCGGTCTCGGATTGACCGATCGCTCGGTGCTCGGCGGTCTCGTGCTCGCGCTGGCGGATCTTCAGCTTCTCGGTGGT
Source organism: Solirubrobacteraceae bacterium (assembly GCA_036488625.1). GTDB lineage: Bacteria > Actinomycetota > Thermoleophilia > Solirubrobacterales > Solirubrobacteraceae > Palsa-465. Next base: position 861 of record DASXHG010000459.1, read on the forward strand.
GGGCTCAGGTTCGACCATCCTGGAGACGATAAACCGCGTGTCGATAGAGTGCGCGCGATTCTGCGCACCGAGAACCCGAGAATCCCATGAGAAAGCCGATCCTCACCGCGATCCTGCTCGCCGTCGTGCTGGCGGGCTGCGGCGGCAGCAACGGTCCCAGTCTGAGCGCCTTCAGGTCGGGCTTCGCCGCCAACAAGAAATCGTTTCACTCGCTCGGCGTCGATCTGCAGCAGGCGATCGCCACGGCGCAGAACAAGACCGATACGCAGCTGGCCACCGAAATCAGCGCGCTGTCGGCCCGCGCCAAGCAGCAGGCCGACTCCCTGGCCAAGCTCAAGCCGCCGAGCCGCTACAAGGCCAATCTCCAGAAGCTCGAGACGGGTTTCAATTCCGTCGCCGGCGACCTGAGCCAGATCGCCACCGCGGCCACCAAGCACGATGCCGCTACCGCCCGTAGTGCCACGCTGTCGCTGATCCGCGACGCCAGCACCGTGAAGGCCGGGGACACGGCGATCAGCGCCGGCCTGCACCTGCCTGCCGGCACCTGAGCTTGGGTTCTGCCACACAGATGAGGCACCCTGCGTGCCGAATTTCTATAAAATCAACTAACTTAGTGTAGTATGCTGCGCATGCGCATGAGTCTCCCTCCCGAACAGCTCCAGCGTTTTGCCGAGCAGCTGGCGGCCGATCCCGAGCGCTGGCGCCACCTCGTCCGACACTCCGGTGACGTCCGCGTCTACGCGCAGATCTGGGACGACGAGCAAGTCAATGCCTGGATGATCTGCTGGAGCGAGGATCAGGACACCGGCTTCCACGATCACGATGACTCAGCGGCGGCCATCGCCGTTGTCGCCGGCCACGTGCGCGAGGACCGCCTCACGCTGGGCGCCGGACCCCGAAGCCGTGAGCTCGGGCCCGGCAGCACCTTCATCGTGCCCCCGACGGCCATTCACCGGGTGCTGCACGCCGGCGAGGGCCCGGCGGTGACGATTCACGCCTACTCGCCGCCGCTGCGCCGCACCGGGGCCTACCGCGTGGGTCCCGATGGGGAGCTCGAGCGGGAGGCCCAGCCGTTCGAGGTCGAGCTCAAGGCGGAGGCGCTCACGGTCTGAGCCGTCGGCCGCAGGCGCTCGCCTGACCGGTCGGCTCACGGCGCCCCGCGAGCGGGGCGCAATCCGGCGTGGCAGCATGGTCTGATGCCGCGCGTGGCCACCATCGGCGTATACGAGTACGACTTGCCGGCCTTCTTGGCGGCGCTCGATCAGGCCGGGGTGACGAAGGTGCTGGACATCCGCCAGCGCAGGGGCGTGCGCGGCGCGCAGTATGCGTGGGCCAATTCGCAGCGCCTGCAGGCGGCCCTGGCCACCGCCAGCATCGGTTACGAGTACCACCCCGAGCTCGCCCCGACGACCGAGCTGCGCCAGCTCCAGTACCGCGATGATGATGACCAGGGCGTGGGCAAGCGCTCGCGGGTACGCCTGGCCCCACAGTACGTGCGCCGGTATACCGAGGAGGTTCTCGACCTCGTGCCGCTGGAGCCGTTCGTTCGCCGGCTTCCGGTACACGGGATCGGCGCGCTGATGTGCGTCGAGGCCACCGCTGCCGCGTGCCACCGTAGCCTGGTCGCCAACCGCCTAGCCGAGCGCTTTGGCTTCGACGTCACCCACCTGGAGCCGACCTCAGCGTGAGCACATTCAAGTCCTTCGAGCACGATGGGATCTCCGACGCCGTGGCGATCGAGGCGCCGCTCGAGATCCGCGTCGACGGGGCGGCGCTGGCGGTGACGATGAGGACCCCGGGCCACGATGAAGAGCTCGCCCTCGGCTTCCTCTACGGCGAGGGCCTGATCGACGCCGTTGCACCCGCGGGGCCGACGCAGGACTTTGCCGGCAACACCGTCGAGGTGAGGGGTCCGCTGTTGCGTGATCCCGGACCGAGGCGCTTCTACACGACCTCATCGTGCGGCGTGTGCGGCAAGGGCGCGCTCGAGGAGGTGGCGGTGCTCAGCCCCGCCGTCTCCCCCGGACCGTGCGTCAGCCGCGCGCTCGTGGCCGCGCTCCCCGAGCGCCTCGAGCAGCCTGGCTTTGCCCGGACCGGCGGCCTACACGCGACCGGACTGTTCGACGCCACCGGGGAGCTCATCTGCTCGCGAGAGGACGTGGGCCGCCATAACGCGATGGACAAGGTCATCGGCCGCGCCCTGCGAGACGGCGGCCTGCCGCTCGCCGAGCGAATCCTGTGCGTCAGCGGACGGCTGTCCTTCGAGCTCGTCCAGAAGGCGGCGGTGGCAGGTGCCCCGATCCTGGTCGGCGTCGGCGCGCCGAGCTCATTGGCGATCGAGCTGGCCGCCGATCGGGGCCTGACCCTGTGCGGGTTCGCCCGGGCAGGCCGGGTGAACGTCTACACGGGCGCGGAGCGGATCTCGGGCTGAGTCCCGGACCAGGCTGAGTCCCGGACCGGACTGGGCCCGGACCGGACTCAGCCCGCGGCGACGCGGACCAGCTCGGCGAGCTCCTCCTCTGAGGACCAGGCGCCGACGGACGCGCGGATGTAGCTGTGGGAGGGAATGCTGCGCACGACGAAGCCCTGCTCGGCCAGGCGCGAGACCTCGGCCGCGGCATCGTCGACGCGCCACGAGACGAGCGTCGATCGGCCGCGGGGCCCGACTTCGAGTCCGCGCTCGGCCAGCGCTGCGGCGAGGTCGGCGGCCAGCGCGGCCGCGCGGCCGTGGACCCAGTCCCAACCCGCCGCCTCGAGCACGCCGAGGGAGGCCAGCGCCCAGGCGCTGCGCAGCCCCGGGGGAAAGCCGTGATCAAAGCGCGACGCGGTCTCAGCGGGCCCGGAGTTCAGAGCGTCGGCGGCATCGGCCAGCGATCCGTAGCCCGGCCAGGACACGTCCAGCTCGTCCCGCTGATCGCGGCGCACGTACAGGCAGCCGCTGCCCTCGGGACCGCACAGCCACTTCTGGCCCGATCCGGCATAGAACGCGCAGCCGAGCGCCTCGAGCTCGACGGGCACCGCCCCCACTCCCTGGGCGGCGTCGAGCAGAACCGGCACGCCGGTGGCGCGCAGCGCCTCGTAGTCGATCACCAGACCGCTTACCCATGAGACATGTGAACAGGCCACGAGCCGGGTCCGGCTCGTCACCGCGCCGGCCAACTCCGCGAAGGGCACGACCTTGACCTCCGCCCCGCGCAGCCGGCGGGCGCGACCCAGCGGAGCGAGCAGACCGGGATGCTCCTCATCACTGGTGATGATCTCGTCACCGGGGCGCAGATCGAGCCCGGACAGCACCGTGTTGACACCGTCGGTGGTCGAGCCGGTGATGGCGACGTCGTCAGGATCGGCACCGAGGACCCGGGCGTATCCGGCCCGCAGCTCGGTGGCGAGCTCGCGGACTCCGGTCATGTAGTCCTGGCCGCAGCGGCCCTGCTCGAGCTCGAGGTCGATGCGCTCTCGAACGGCCTCGGCGGCCTGGCGCGGAAGCGGGCCCTCGGTGCCGGCGTTCAGGTACGCCTTGCCGGCGAACACGGGGAACTCGGCGCGGAACTGGGCGGGATCGGTCACGAAGTCGGGCGTGTCAGCCGAGCTGGAGTCCAGCCTTGCGGCACTCGGTTCTAAGCGCTCGCGCCGTGGCGCCGACCGGACCGCCGGGGCGACCCACCGTCGCGCACATCGCCCGGGCGCCCGCCCCGCAGCGATAGATCTGAGCCCCGCCAGTCGAATAGGCCAGGCCGACCGAGATGCAGCCGTGCCCGGACTGGCGGTCCGAGGTCCCCAGCGCGACGATCAACACGATCACCAACGCGGCCACGGTGGCCAGGACTCCGCCCACCATGGCCTTCTCACGGGCACGAAAGGGTTGCCGCTGGCGGACGGCCTCGGCGTGCCCGGACGGCAGGATCAGCATCCCGTACGAGTCTACGGATCCGACCTAAAACCGACGCGGCCGACGCGCGTCCGGAGCGGGTTAGAGCGGGCTACTCGTCCTCGGCCGCGGCGGCCTTGGCCTTGGCCTTGGTCTTGCTCTTGGTCTTGCCGGAGGAGCCCTTGCCGTTGGCGGCCTTTGCCTTGCCGTTGTCCCCGCTGTCGGCGTCGCCACCATCGGCGTCGCCACCGTCGGCGTCGCCGCTGTCGTCCTCGCTGTCCTCGCCCTTGAGCTCGCGCTTGAGAACCTTGCCCGTCGGGTTGCGCGGCAGTTCATCCATGAAGACGACCTCGCGCGGAACCTTGTAGTTGGCCAGGTTCTCCTTGACGTAACCCTTCACGTCATCCTCGG
>DASXHG010000023.1:0-7731 GCA_036488625.1 Solirubrobacteraceae bacterium
ACGTGCAGATGGGGACAAATCGACCTCCGAGCTCGGGACAACCCTCAGAAGTCATCGCCCGCTGCACGCCTCTTGCGGCGCACCGCGTAACAACGCCCTCCCCAATGACAGGAGCTTACCCGGTCGCGAGCATCGCTATCCGACGCAGTGCCGGAAACTGGTAACTAGCGGGAAGATCCCTGGTGGGCGCTCAGATGTCAACTTCGAACCAGACGGTGGTCCAGGCCTGGATGTCGACGCCCCAGCGGGTTGCTTCGGCCTGCAACAGGTAGAGGCCGTAGCCGCCGCCGACCTGGTCGGGGTCCCGTGGCTTGGGGGTAAAGCCGCTTCCCTGATCGGTCACTTCGATGCGGATGAAGTCTTCATTCAAGCGCGCCGAGAATCCGAGTGTGGCGTCGGGTTTGGCGTCGGGATGAACGACTGCGTTGGTGACGATCTCCGATGTCAGCAGCATCAGGGTCGCCGTCGCGTGGCTCGAGACCTCCCTGTCCTGGCAGAACCCGACGATCGCCGCTCGGGCGACCGAAGGGGCCTCGGGGGTCCGCTCGAGCTCTAGCGCCAACTCCTTGGCCGGCTCATCTGGCCCGGGCCGGATCGAAGCCGCCATCATTGCTGGGCTCCGTCCTCGAAGGGCAACGCCGTATCGGTCCCGGTGACGCGGAGAATGAGCGAGGCCGTCTCGTTGGCCGGGCGCAGGAGCCTCAGCCGCCAGGCCTCATTCCGCGACCGGTCGTTGAGCTCGATCAGCAGCCGGAGACCGGTCGAGTCCATGAACTCGAGCTCGCGCAGGTCAAGCGTCAGCGTGGCGATCTCGCCGCTCAGCGACTCCTCAAGCTGTTTTGACAGCACCTCCGTCGTGTGCATGTCCAGCTCACCGCTCACGGTCAGTACGGGTGTCGCACCCTCCCCGCCTTGCTTGACCTCGAACCTCGTCGGTCTAACCATCGACGCCTGCTCTTGCCGATGTCCCGACGGCATCGCGCCGCGGGGCTGCCGAGGCGGGGGACGGCTGCCGCGACGCCGTGCGACGCAGCGCCAGAACGGCAACGTCATCGGCGTTGGCGCCGACCTGGTACTCGGCCAGGACGTCGACCAGGCGCTCGACCATGTCCGCCGCGGATCCATCCGGGAGTGTGCTCAGAGTCTCCTTCAGGCGTTGGGTTCCGTAGCGCGCGCCGTCCTCTCCAATCGCATCGGTGACTCCGTCGGTGTAAAGAATCAGCGTCGAGTCGGATCCGAGCTCGACCGTGGTCTCCCTCCACCGCACATTGTCCAGCCCCCCGAGCAGCGGTCCGTGCTCGCCGACTACGCCGACGCCGTCGGGGGTGATCGAAAGCGGCAGCGGATGGCCGCCGGCCGCGACGGTGATCCGGCCACCCTCGAGGCGGAGACACAGCGCCGTGCAGACGGACAGCGACTCTCGCTTCTTCAATGCTCCGTCGAGGCGAGCGAGCAGCTCGGCCGGGCTGGAGACGAATTCGGATGTCGCGCGCAGGCTGTGTCTGACCATGGCCGTCAACGCGGCCGCCTCGACACCCTTCCCGGTCACGTCGCCAATGGCGATCATCCAGCCACCGTCGGCTTCCCAGACGTCATAGAAATCGCCACCGGCCTCGGTGCCGGCGACGGCCGGAAAATAGGCCCCGGCCAGCTCGTAGCCGACGATCTCGGGAAGCTGCTCGGGGACGAGGCTCTTCTGCAGCACGTGGGCGATTCGCGAGCGTTCGCTGTACAGCCGGGAGTTCTCGATCGCCACCGCGGCCCGGGCGGCGATCTGCTCGACCAGGTTCACATCGGACTGATCGATCACCCTCCCCGACTCCGCGCTGACCAACGTCATCGCGCCGAGGGTCCGGTCGGCCAGCTTCATCGGGACCATCACCACCGAACGCATGCCCACTGACCGCAGCAGCTCGAGGTGGCGATCATCGACCGCACCCTGCCGGAGCATCTCGTCCGGAATGTCCTGATAGAGGACCGGCTCGCCGGTGCGGAGCACCGTTCCCAACCCGCGGTCGGGACTCGTGCGCGCCGGCGTATAGGTCCGCAGCTCCTGGGCCAGGGCGACGCGAGCCGGATCGACATGCGCCACCGCCACCGGTATTCGATCTCCCTCGTCGTCGAACAGGTCGACCGCACACCAATCGACGAGGTCTGGAACGGCCAACGCCGCGACGTTCCGAAGCGTCCGCTGGTAATCGAGGGAAGAGGCCAACACCTCGCTCGCCCGCGCGAGGAACGTCGCGTGGCGCTCCGCGCGCTTCTGCTCGGTCACGTCGTCAATGACCATGATCGTCGCCTCGACCTCGTCGTCTGACCCAAACAACGGCGCGGCTTTGAGCAGGTTCCAGCGCTCGGCTCCGGTCTTGAGATTCACCGTGCGGATCAGCAGAGGCTCGGCCGGCTCGCCACCGAGGATGCGTACCGAGGGGACGTCCTCCATCGAGATCACCCGCCCGTCCTCCCCCAGCACGCGGTAGTCCGACATGATCTTGTCGGGGGACGTCTTCCGGAGCTCGTCGATCGAGTCAAAGCCGAGGTGCACAAGCGCCGCGTGGTTGGCGTAGACGATGCGGTGATCGCGGTCACGGATCGTCACCGGGTCACTCAGCGAGCCGACGATCGCCTCGAACCGCCGCTGGCTGCCGTGCAGCGCAGAGCGCAACTCCTGGACAAGCTGGTCACGCTCGCGCGCGGTCTCGACTCGGTCGCTCAGGTCCTGTACGAACGCGCTGAACAGCCAGCCCGAGTCCCGCGGCAACGCGGAGATGGTCATCTCGACCGGAAACTCGCTCCCGTCTCGACGTAGGGCCGCCAACTCGATCCGCCGATCCAACACCGGTCCGGTTCCGTCTGTGAGAAAACGTTTAAGCCCGGCGACGTGGGCGGCCCGAAACCGCTCGGGGATGATCAGCTCGGCGACGGGGCGCCCCAGCGCCTCGTCTTTCGAGATGCCGAACAGGCGGACCGCGCTGGGATTCCAGTACGTGACAACCCCGTGTTCGTTGAGCCAGACGACCGCATTGTGCGCCCGGTCCAGCACGAGTTCGGTCAGGTTCTGGGACATGCGGGACCATTATCCGCCCAGCGCGAGCGCTGTGCTCACCTTGCCAGCGAATCAGGCGCTGTTCGCCTCGACCTGGACGGCGCTCGCGGCGAGTTGGAGCGCCCGCGTCTTGGCGGCGCGGATGGCCTCGGTCAGCGTCGCGCTGTCGTAGACACCGTAATGGCGGCGACCGTTGATGAAGAACGTCGGGGTCCCGGACACTCCGCTCTCGTCGGCGCTGGCAACGTCCTCGCTGACCCGCGCGGCGTATTCCCGCCGGCGAAGCTCGTCGCGGAAACGGTCCAGATCGAGGCCGAGCTCACTGGCGTAGCGGGCAAGATCACGCGGGCCGAGCTCGAGCTGGTGGTTGAGGAGCAGGTCGTACATCTTCCAGAAATTGCCCTGCGCGCCGGCGGCCTCGGAGGCCTCGGCGGCAAGCTGCGCTCTGGGGTGCACGTCAGTCAGCGGCAGGTGCCGCCACACGTAACGCACGTCATTTCCGTGGGAGGAGAGCAACTCACGGATCACGCCCTCCGCCCGCCCGCAGTGGGGGCACTCGAAGTCGCCGTACTCGACCAGCGTGACGGGGGCGTCGTCAGCTCCGCGAATGTGGTCATAGCTGGGATCGACGTCGGCCGACAGGTCGAGGATGTCCTCGGCAGTCCGGCCGATCTGGCGCGAGCGAACCGTCTCCGGCAACCGTCTGATAAGCCTCGCCAGCACCCAGCCGAGCGGCGGGGCGACCACGACTGTGCACAGTGCGCCGAGCCTCGCCTCATCGAGTCGCGCGCCGGTGAAGGCGAGGCTCGAAACGAGCAGCGAGACCGTGAAACCGACTCCCGCGCACGCGCCCGCGGCCGCGAGGACGGGTTCGCTGATCGGAGACCGGGGTCCGTGGAGCGCGGGCCGGGAGGCGATCCAGGAGCCGGTGAAGATGCCAATCGGCTTACCGACGATGTACCCGAGCAGGATCCCCCAGAAGATCGGCGAGGAGATGGCGCTGCTGACGAGATTTCCGGTCAGGTGGATCCCGGCGTTGGCCAGTGCGAACAGCGGCACGATCACGTAGCTGGTCCACGGGTGGAGGTCGTACTGGACTCGCTCGTTGGGCGAGATCGCCGATTGCAGGCTCTGCTGCGCCGAGCGCGCGAGCTCCGGCGTGGGTTGCTCGCGAAACGATCGGGTCAGCGCCGTGGCCCGCTCCAGATCCTCGCGCGATGGCGGGTACGCGCTGGTCGCGAGCCCGATGGCGAGTCCGGAGATCACGGGGTCGATGCCGGACTTGAACATCGCGACCCAGATTGCGACACCCAGCCCGATCGCGATCGCGCCTCGCCCGAACGGCGCGTAGCGCAGTCCCACGAGCACGGCGAACAAGGCGAGCGCGATGCTCAGGGCCATGACTGAGACATGGTTCGTGTACACGGTCGCGATCACCAACAGGGCGGCGAGGTCGTCGACCACCGCCAGCGTGAGGAGGAACACCCGGATACGCGTCGCCGTGCGGGGAGTGACCAGCGCGACGATTCCCAGCGCGAACGCGGTGTCGGTCGACATCGCCGCTCCCCACCCGTGGCCGCCAGCGCGGCCGGCGTTAAAGGCCAGGTAGATCGCGACCGGCACCGCGATGCCGCCGATCGCCCCGAACACCGGGATGGCAAGCCGCCGCCGCTCGCGCAACTCGCCCAGATCGAGCTGGCGCTTGGCCTCGAGGCCCACGACGAGGAAGAACAACGTCATCAACCCCTCGTTGACCCAATGCCGGAGATCGGTCGCGATCCCGGCGTTTCCCATCCGGATCACGAGCTGCGTCGTCCAGACCGATTCGTAGGAATGCCACCACGGAGAATTCGCCCACAGCAGCGCCACGATCGCCGCGCCCAGCATCACCGCGGCGCCGCCGGTCTCGGTACTCAGGAAGCTGCGGACCGGCGCGGCCATGTTCCGCGCCCACGCCGTTCGCCCACCGCTGGGGATCGCCTCGGTGACGCTCAAGGCAGCCGTTCCTCGGCTAGGCGTGTCGCGATGAGCTTCTTCACAAGCGCCGGAGGCAGAGGTCGGTCGATCGGGAAGTGCAGGGAGCTCTTCGTCATCGTGTAGTCGCCGAGCTGATCGGCGAGCTGCGGGAGGACCGAGCCGCTGAAGGGCAGATAGCTCAGGTGAGTCTTGAAGGCGGCAAAGCCGGCGATCGTCTTGCCGTGCACTCGGAAGGCGGGAACGCCGTAGGAGATCACCTGTTCCGCTTCGGGAACGACGTCGAGAATCGTTTGCCGGAGTGTCTGCAGGACCTCGCGCTGCGACTCGTCCACGCCCCCCAGGTACTCGTCTACATCCTCAACGGACACCGCGTTGGAGTCTAGGCCCAACCGGCCGCGCTGAGTGGCTCTGACCCCGGCGCGTCGCGGCACACGCGCCCAGGCCAAAACGCCGCATACGGGCCCAGCCTAAAACGACCACCTGCGCACGCACCGGCCGGTCCGCGCGGGGGTGCGTGCTGGGTTGGTCGGAAACCGGCATCGTGCACACGCAGTACCTCAGAACGAGGCCCGTGCGTGCGCAAATGCTCGCTTTGGGCGGCTCTCCGCGGACCGGCGCCGGAATCCATCGGCGGGCCGAACTTTCGTGAGCTTGACGGAGCCGACCTGTCGCGAGACGATCCGCGCACAACGCTCACCAGCAGGAGGGAGCAGGGGCCATGCCGAGGTATCTGATTCATGCGAGGTATACGGCCGAGGGGGCCAGGGGAGTGATCTCCGAAGGAGGGTCGAGCCGCAGGGACACGATCCACCAGCTCGCCGAGGGCCTCGGCGGTCGGCTCGAGAGCTTTTACTTCGCCTTTGGCGAGGACGACGTGGTGACGATCATCGAGTTTCCCGACCACGTGTCGGCGGCCGCGGTGAGCATGACCGTTTCCGCGAGCGGCCTCGTCAGCACCCGCATCACCGTGTTGCTCACGCCCGAGGAGATCGACCAGGCGGCGCAGAAGTCAGTCTCGTATCGCGCCCCGGGGCAGTAGGCGCGCTCGCCCTGCATCACCGTTCGCCAGACCCCGCGTACCACCGCCCGTCATGTTTGATCGGCTTGACTTCGTCTACCTGCCCAGCCGTGACGTGGCCGCCGACGTGCTTCACTTCGCGGAGCGATTGGGCGCCGAGCTGGTGTTCGCGATCGAGGCCTTCGGCACCCGGGTGGCGATGGTGCGGTTAGAGCCGGACCCGCCGGCTCTGCTCCTCGCCGGGCACCTCGAAGGCGATCAACCCGTACTCGTCTACCGCGTCTCAGACCTCGAGCAGGCAATCGCCGAGCTTGGCGAGCGCGGGGTCGAGGTCGGCGCGCGCTTCGGGATTCCGCATGGCCCTGGAGCCGAGCTGAGGACGCCCGGGCCGCAGAGGATCGCCCTCTACCAGGTCACCCGCCCACAGGCCGCGCAGCGGCTCGCCGGCCGGCGCGATTTCTGACGTGCGCGAGGTGGCCATCAGAGGCGAGATGATCCGGCTCGGTCAGCTGCTCAAGCTCGCGGGAATCATCGACAGCGGAGCCGAGGTCAAGACCTTCCTGCTAACGCAGCCCGTGCTGGTGAACGGAGAGCGCGAGCGGCGCCGCGGCCGTCAGCTGTTCCCGGGGGATGTGGTTGGCGTCGGCGAGCACGAGCTGCGCCTGTCCTCCGGTTGATCCCAGCCTCATGGCCTATCTCAAGGACCCTCGTGTCGATGCCTATATCGCCCCGTTGCCGGACTGGCAGGCGGCCATCTGCCAGTCGGTCCGCGACCTCGTGCACGCCGCCGACGATGAGGTCCAGGAGACGATCAAGCGCTCCGTCCAGCCCTACTTCGTGCTCCACGGAAACGTATGCGCGCTGCTGGCTGCGAAGAACCACGTCACCGTCTTCCTCTACGACGGAGGCATCGTCCCCGACCCCAAAGGCATCATCACCGGCGGCCACGAGAACAAGACTGGCCGCTACCTCTCGATCGCCGAAGGCGAGGACTTCGACGCCGACGCGCTGCTGGCGATGTTCCGGCAGATCATCGCCAACAATCGCGGCGGCGGGTGGCGAAAGCTGAGCCAGAAGCGCGGCTAGGCGACCGCGGCGGCCATCGCCTTCCCGACGCCTTCGCGCATTTCCTCGACGTTCATCACGGGCGCGAAGGTGATCTTGGCGTCGAGCCCCATGAAGAACGGCTCCGCTGCCGGAGGTATCCCGGTCGAGTCGGACATGTCGAAGAAGATCAGCGCGGTGCGCATGCCATCTTCACTTGTGAAATAGGCGGCCTCGGCATTCACCGCCTCAAGTGCCTTTCCCATGACCTCCGGCAGCGATCCGTCCTTGATCGCGTCGTTGCCAGCCCTGGTCGGTATCTGCACCTTCATGAGCACGCGCACGTTGCCCTCCTGAGTTGATTGCCCCACTTCAGCCTCTGGCGGCGCGCGGCAACCCGCGCGCCGAGTCAGACGAAGCGATCCCGGTCTGGTGAGCGACGTTGGCCGCTCACAGCGACGATCGTAGTCCCGACCGGCGCGCGAATCAAACCTGCCGCCACCGCCGCCCTCCGCCCCGCGTGCCACGATGGATCCGTGCCTGCCGCCGCCTTGGACGCCTTTACCGCCGACGCCCTTCAGCGGCTGCGCGCGTTGACCGGCGACCCCGACTCGGGCTTTCGCGACGGCCAGTTCGAGGCAATCCG
>DASXHG010000035.1:0-2275 GCA_036488625.1 Solirubrobacteraceae bacterium
CAACAACGTCACCGAAGCCCGGGTCCAGGTCGAGGGCCTGGTACTCGCGCTGGCCATCCAGCGCGGCGACCTCGGCTGGGAATCGGCGGTCGTCGCCGCCCACCACCACCTGGCCAACACCCCGGAGACCCGGCCCGACGGAAACCCCGGCACCGACTGGTTCGCCGTGCACGAACGCTTCCACCGCACCTTGCTGGACGGATGCGGCAACAGCCGGCTGATCGCCACCGCGATCTCTCTGCGTGACGCCGCGGCCCTGTACCGCCGCTGGTCCCGCCCGGTTGGCCACGACTATGACCGTGACTTCCGCGCCGAGCACCAGGCGCTGCTCGACGCGGTGCTGGCCCGCGATACCCAGGCCGCGGTCACCGCCCTGCAGCGTCACATCGAGCGCACCAGCGACGCCATGCGGGCCGTCGCCGACGGGCAAGACGACGATCCCCTCACCCAGGCCGGCCCGCGCGGATAAGTTACAGGTCAGCGCGTGCTGACGGGTGCGGCGTACGCGGTGGAGCGGGGGATTTTCAGAGTGCGGCCGGCCTGGGTGACGGAGGCGCCGTCGCCGACGAGGCGGCGGAGCGTAGCGATCTCGGCCGGCCGGTCACGTCAGGGCGGCCGATGTGCTTCTTATGGCGCGGGGTCGGCGTAGCGGCGTGAGCCGGGCACAAAGATGTCCCCGGACTTAGGCAAAAACCACCGGCCGTTCGGATGAATGTCTTTTTATTTCAGAACGGGTCGTGGTGCGTCCTTTGGTCAAGCTGAGCGCGTGCGCGCGGGGGGTGCGAGCAGGCCGAGGGCGCGGGCCCGCTCGACGGCCTCGTGGCGGCGGTGGGCATCGAGCTTGTCGTAGACGTGGCGCATGTGCGTCCGGACCGTGTTCACCGACAGGTACAGCTGGCCGGCGATCTCCGGCACGGACAGGCTGGTGGGCAGGTAGCGCAGGACCCGGGTCTCGGCCCGGCTGAGCGGCTCGCGCAGTGTTCTCTCGGGGGGAGCGATCCCCCCCAGACCCCCTGTTACTCCCTGGGGGACGACCCCCTGGGATCCCTCCGATCCTGTCGGGAAGCCTTCCCCCCCAGATCCCCTTGGCCCAGCCGGGGCCAGCAGATTGAGGATCTCGGCGATCAGGGTGGCGTGGGCGGTGCGGTGCCTGGCATGGCGCTCGAGCAGCCGCCGCGCCGGGTGCACGAGGAAGGGCAAGAGCATAACGTCGGGCTCCGCGAGATCCAGCGCGTGCTCGAGGGCGCGCCCGGCGGCGTCCGCGTCCCCGAGCGCGTCCCGTGCGATCGCCTCCAGCAGGAATGCTTCCAGCAGCCAGATCGGAGCGCCTGCCGAGACGGAGCCAACGATGACGGGCGCGAGCGCGACCGTGGCTGCCTGCGGATCGCCGCCGGCCAGCCGCAGCGCCGCGATGACGCTGCGCATCACCGCGGCATCGCGCTCCTGGTCGTCCATCTCGGCTAGGACGGCTTCGACGCGTTCGGTCTGGCCCAGCCGGACGCGCGCCTGCAGCGCCTGTGCTCGCATCGGCCCCGCGCGCACATGCGGGGAACGGAGCAGTTCGGCCAGACGCTCGGCCGATTGGAATGCATCCAGCGCCCGTTCGGGCCGATTCCGGGCCAGCTCGAGCCCGGCGCTGGCCCAGTGGAGGGACAACCCGGCGGCCGGTTCGAGCTCTGCCCGGAGGGCCCGCTCGGCGCGCTCGAGCCACCGCTCCGCCTCCTCGAGCCGGCCCTGGGCGAGCATCGCTGCGGCGAGCCGAGCATAGGCGACGCCGGCGATCGGCTCCTCGCCCCAGCCGTGCCGCTCGGCCAGCTCGATCGCCTGCCGGCTCCGCTGTGCCCCGAGCACATAAGACCGGACAAGTGCGATCTGCGCACCGTGCGCCAGACCGGTGAGCTCGAGAAAGGGCCGCCCGATCTGGCGGGCCAGGGCCACGCCCTGCTCGAGATGCCGTTCCGCCTCGTCGCCGCGGTACGCCCAGGTCTCGGCGATGCCGAGGCTGATCAGCGCCAGCGCCCGCCGCTCCCCGTTGATTCCAAGATCCGCCCCGTCCGCGGCTTCCACCGGGGCGAGCAGCCGCTGCGCCTCTTCGGCCACGGCCGGGACATCGCCCCGCTGGCGCGCCAAGGACAGCCGCAAGATGCCGAGGGATACCTGAAAACGCCCACGCCGCTCAGCGGGCACCGACCGCAGCTCCCTCGTGGCCAGCGCCAGGTGGCGCTCGGCCTCCTCCAGCGACCCCCGGTTCAGCTCATCGGCCGCCGCCAGCGCG
>DASXHG010000077.1:0-10088 GCA_036488625.1 Solirubrobacteraceae bacterium
ACCGACGAATGGGCCTGCTCGGAGCACACGACGAGGTCGCGGCCGGTGGCCTGACGGGCGGCGATCAGGGCGGCGAAGGTCGAGGTCGAGGCGCTGTCCTCGATGTGCCCGTGCCAGCCCGCCGGCAGCCCGAGCAGCTCCGCGACCCATTTCAGAACCACGCCTTCCAGCTCGGTGGCCGCTGGGGCGGTCCGCCACAGGATGGCCACCGAATTGAGCGTCGCCGCCAACAACTCGGCCAGGATCGCCGGCTCGGCGGCGCTGGTGGCGAAGTAGGCGAAGTAGCGAGGGTGCTGCCAGTGGGTGACGCCGGGGAGCAGCACCTCATCGAGATCCCGCAGGACGGCGCTGAAGGGCTCGCCCTCCTCGGGCGCGAAGGCCGGCAACCGTGAGGCGATCTCGCCGGGCGCCACGGTGGCCAGTACAGGCAGATCGCGCACCCGCTCCAGGTACGAGGCGGCCCACTCGAGAGCCGCCGCCCCGTCCCGCCGCAGGTCGGTGCCGCGGGAGCCGCCAGGCTCGGTCAAACCGGAGCCATCCGGCTCGGTCAAGCCGCGGCCATCCGGCTCGGTCAAGCCGCGGCCACCGCCGGAAACTCGAACGTGACCCCGGTCAGCTCCTCAGAGGCCGCCCACAGCCGGGTCGCCGCCTCCTCGTCGTAGGCCCGGCCGACGCCGGTAACGATGTGCGGGTGCCCGCGGCCCTCGAACAGCCCGTCGGGCCCGACGAAGGTGCCCGACGGCAGGTCGGTCACGGCTGCGAACAGGGTCGGTAGTGCCCCCATCTCGGCGCTCTGGGCGTACACGCGATTGAGCACCGCCATCGGCAACTTCTCCCAGACGTGGGCCGGACCGGCGAACTGGAGGTTGGTCGCCGAGTAGCCGGGATGAGCGATCAGCGAGCGCAGGGGGCTGCCGGCCGCGGCGGCACGTCGCGCGAGCTCGAGGCCGAACATCAGGTTGGCCAGCTTCGACTGCCCGTAGGCCAGCCAGTTGTTGTAGTGACGCCGGTGCTGCAGATCGTCAAAGCGGATCCGGCCGGTCCGATGCGCCAGGCTGGACAGCGTCACCACGCGGGGATCATCGGTCGCGCACAGCACCTCGAGCAGCCGCCCGGTGAGCGCGAAATGGCCCAGGTGGTTGGTCCCGAACTGGCTCTCAAAACCGTCGACCGTCTCCCGGCGCGGGGGAGCCATCAGGCCGGCGTTGTTGATGAGCAGGTCGAGCCCCGGCCACATCGCCCCCACGCGGCCGGCGAACTCGCGCACCGAGCCCAGATCGGCCAGATCGAGCGTCTCGAGCCGTGGCGGCGGACCTGAGGCCGCGGCCGATACCTGCTCGAGCGCGGCGCGTCCCTTGTCAGCGTTGCGGCAGGCGAGCACGACCTCCGCCCCGGCGCGGGCGAGCTCGCGTGCGGTGATCAGGCCGAGGCCGCTGTTGGCCCCGGTGACGACGGCCGTTCGTCCGTCCAGCGAAGGGATGTCGGCGGCGGTCCAGCCGCTCATCGGGCGGCCATCCGCCGGCGTATCGATTCCGAATAGGCCGCGGGCCGGAAGGCCAGCACCGGATCATCGGAGCACTCGATCCCGTCGGTGACCCGCGAGGGATCGAAGACGAGCACGTCATCGCCCTGATCGCGCTCGTGATCGGGGCCCGTGACCGACAGCGTCCCAACCGTCACCCGCCGGCGAGTCCGCGGCCAGGGCGCGCTCGGATCATCGACGGGGTCGCCGGGCTCGGCGATCTGGACCTGGAGCGAGAACATGACCGGATCCGCGGCCATGCGCTCGAGGATCCCGGTTTGTAGGTAGTCGCGCGGCCGCCGCCGCGCCGCCCAGGGCGTCAGCCGCTTGACGCCCGCGGCCGGGCGCAGCTCGTAGCGGACGTAGCGCGAGCCGCCGGCGGCGTCGAGCCAGCGATAGGCGTGAAGTCCGTAGTAGGGAATCGTCTCGTAGCCGGCCGGCGGAGCCAGGGTCGGGGTCACGCGCGGAAACACGCGCAGCGCCTCCGGGTGATGGCGGAAGAACAGGGGCAGCTTCCACACCGCCGCCGGGCCCGCGGCCTGGGCGCTGAGCAGTTCCAGGAAGCCCTCGGGCGTGCGGGTGGGGAACAGCGGTGAGGAGACGGCGACGATGTCGGTCCGCGATCCGTCCGGGAGATAGAACTTCACCGCCAGCCCGCGCGGATCGGGCGCCCAGTCAGGGTGTTTCGGATTGCCGGACCCGTTTGAGAAGCGCACAGTGACCGGCACCTCCGGCCCGGCCAGGTGGGCGGCCCTCGACAACGAGGCGGCCTCCGCGGTGGGGGTGAACGTGCCCCGGCAGATGACCCCGCGGGCGTGCAGCGCTCGGAACCCCGGATGCTGTCCGAACACCGACTGCGCGGTATCGATCGCCTGTGCCGGAGTGACGGCCATCCGCGAACCCTATTCGACGCGCGTGAAGCGGATTCCGGCCGTTTCCAGCCGGTCGATCAGCGCCTGACCGAGGGCCGCAGCAGTCGTCACCTGGCCGGAGGTCTCGGGCAGATCGTCGCGAGCCAGCGACAGCGCGGTCTCACCCAGCATCTTGGAGGTCTCGCCGTAGCCGGGGTCCCCGCCGCGGACGTCGCAGATGACCTTCGCGCCATTGTCGGCGGCCTGGCCGACAAAGCGGACCTTGAACCAGGCCTTGTCGCGCTCCTCGGGGGTCGGTCCGTCGCCCGGATCCTTGAGCTTGAGCAATAGGTTGCGGGTCGGCGGAAGCTGGGCCAAAGCCACCAGCGTGCCCGTCCCGGCCACCAGCCCGGCGGCCATCGGCAGACGCTTCACGGTCAGGTAGTGGCCGTAGCGGAACTCAGGCCCGTAGCGCTCGAGCGCGGCCGCCGAGCGCAGCACCACCTGGGGGTCGATGGTCGGCATCGGCACGGCCCAGCCTCCGTTGGCGCGGCGCGGCGGGCCGACGATGCCGCCCACGCTGCGTCCCTTGGGACGCGCCTCCGCGCGCTTGCGGTCGTTGGCTGCCTGGCGCGCCTGGCGCAGCCGGGCCATGGCGTTGACGGCCGAGTGGTAGGTGCCGCCGGAGAAGGTGCCTCCGACGCGCACGAAGCCCTCGACCTTGAGGGGCACCCCTTCGGGCAGCTGATTGACCGTGAACAGCGCGCCGAGGTCGTGGGGAATCGAGTCAAACCCGCATGAGTGCACCAGGCGTGCTCCGCTCTTGACCGCCTCGTCGTGGTAACCGAGCCACATCCGGTCCACGAACTCGGGCTCCCCGGTCAGATCGACATAGTCGGTTCCGGCGGCCGCACAGGCGGCCACCACCGGCTCGCCGTATTTGAGGTACGGACCGACGGTGGTGATGACTACCTGCGTCGAGGCGGCCATCGCCTTAAGCGCCGCCGGATCGTCCATGGAGGCCTCGATCAGGTCGAGGCTGTCGAGGGAGGGATCGATCTCGGCCAAGCGAGCCCGGACGGCCTCGAGCTTGGTCGGATTGCGCCCGGCCAGCGCCCAGCGCAGCCCCGGAGCGTTGCGGGCCAGGTACTCAGCGGTCAGGGCGCCGGTGAACCCAGTGGCGCCGTAGACGACGATCTCGTGCTCGCGCCCGGACGCCTCAGGCATCTGCGCTCACCGCCTGTGCCAGCTCCATGGCCTCGCCCAGCGCCACGCCAGCCTGGGCCGTGAGCCAGCACGCGACCGGGGCGGCAATCCGCTCCGAGGCATGGGCAGCCACACCGGCCAGGGCCAGCACCGCGTCGACATCCTCGGCCGACGGGGGCGGGACGCCCAGCCGTTCGGCGTAGCTGGCAAGCCACTCAGCGGCGGTCATCGCTGCTCACCCTACCCGCATTGGGCACAATGCGGACCGGCGTGATCCACCCCCCGGCGGCCCACGCCCCCGGCCAGATGGCCTGGCCGGGCAACAGCCCACTGAAAAGAAGGCGGTAGCTAGATGAAAGTCCTCGACGGCAAGGTGGCGATCGTGACCGGATCGGCCCGCGGCATCGGCCGAGCCACGGCGGAGCTCCTCTCCGAGCAAGGCGCCAAGGTCCTGATCAACGACCTGGACGGCGATGTCGCCGAGCAGACCGCCAACGAGATCGACGGCGACACGATCGTGTTCGCCGGTGACCTGACCAAACCCGGGATCCCGGACGAGCTGGTGGCGAAGGTGATCGACGAATGGGGTCAGGTCGACATCCTGATCAACAACGCCGGCTACACGCTCGACGCCCCGATTCACAAGATGAGCGACGAGTGGTTTCAGCGCATGCTCGACATCCACACCGTGGTTCCGTTCCGGATGTGTCGCGCCGTCGCCCCCCACATGCGCGAGCCGGCCAAGCAGGAACGCGAGGAGGGCCGCGAGGTGTTCCGCAAGATCGTCAACGTCTCCTCGATCTCGGGCACGATGGGCAACGCCGGCCAGGCCAATTACTCGGCCGGCAAGTCGGGCGTCGTCGGCCTGACCAAGACGCTGGCCAAGGAGTGGGGCCAGTTCAAGATCAACGTCAACGCCGTCGCCTTCGGCTACATCGAGACGCGCCTGACCGGCTCCAAGGACGAGAGCAACACGATGGAGATCGACGGCGAAAAGGTGCAGCTGGGCATCCCGGACCAGCTGCGCGGCATGGCCTCGATGCTGATCCCGCTGGGTCGGCCCGGCACCCCCGAGGAGGCGGCGGGCGGAGTTTTCTTTTTGTGCTCGCCGTGGGCCAACTACGTCCACGGCCAGGTGCTGAACATCACCGGCGGCCAGTGGAGCGGCATGACCACGTAGGGACCGGCTGATGGCGTCACGCCCGCTGGTCGTCGCCCATCGTGGCGCCTGGGGCGAGTTCCCGCAGAACTCGCTCCAGGCGCTCGCGGCGGCCATCGACACCGGTTGTGAGATGGCCGAGCTCGACGTGCGGCGGACCCGCGACGGGCAGCTCGTGGCCGTCCACGACGCCCGCGTCGGGGGCACCCCCGTCTCGGCGCTGGACCATGATCAGCTCAAGGCGCGTCTGGCCCCGGGTCAGGCGCCGCTCCTGCAGGAGATGCTCGAGCTGGCCGAGGGCCGAATCGAACTCGATATCGAGCTCAAGGAGGCCGGCTACGTCCAGGCCGTCCTGCCGATGCTCAGGGAACTCAATCCAGCGCAGTACGTGCTGACCTCGTTTTTGGACGAGGTGCTGACCGCGGTCCGTGGGATCACGCCTCAGGCCCGGACGGGACTCCTCGTCGGGCCGGGCCGCTCGCGGCGGCTCGAGGCTCGGTTGGCCGCCTGCGGAGCCACATTCCTGGCTGCGCACGCCGGGCTCGCCCGGGCAGGTCTACTGGCCTGGGCGGCCAACCGAGGACTCGAGAGCTACGTGTGGACGGTCAATGATCGGCGAGCAATGCGTTCCTTGCTGACCGATAACCGGGTGGCGGCGGTGATCACCGACCGTCCGGCCGTGGCTCTTCTTATCCGTTCAGAGCTTCAGCGGTAGAGCTTGTGGGCGCTTTCGTTGAGGCTCCGCTGGGGTGGCTTATTGTCACCAGGGAGGACGATCCTCTGCTCTTCGGGTGGCTTTTCAGCCACGGCTACCGGTCCTTCGTCCGCCGACCGGCGCCGGCGAGACGAGAGCAGCAAGGTCAATTGGTGCACAACCGCTCCTTGATCCGTGTTTCCCCCGTGCTGCTGGTCCTTCCCGGAGCTATTGGTCAAGAATCGTCAAGTGTGGACATTTTTTCCGGAGGCCTCTCGCGCCGCCTGAAGCGTGTTGCTGACCAGCATCGCGATCGTCATCGGACCGACCCCGCCGGGCACCGGAGTGATCAACCCGGCGACCTCAACCGCCGAGGAAAATTCGACGTCACCGCGCAGGCCGTCATCGGTGCGATTCGTGCCTACGTCGATGACGGTGGCCCCGGGTTTGATCCAGCTGCCCTTGATCAGCTCCGTGCGACCCACGGCGGCGACCAGCACGTCGGCTCGGCGGCAGACCTCGGCCAGGTCGCGGGTCCGCGAATGACACGTGGTGACGGTCGCGTTCTCGGCCAGCAGCAAGGCCCCGACCGGCTTTCCGACCAGGTCAGAGCGCCCGACGACCACGGCCTCAGCCCCCTCGAGCGCGACGTCGTGGCGATGGAGCAGCTGGATGATCCCGGCCGGGGTGCACGGCCGTAGCCCCGGCCGGCCCTTGACCAGTAGCCCCGTCGAGATCGGGGTCAGGCCGTCGACGTCCTTGCCCGGATCGATCAGGGTGGTCAGATAGGAGCCGTCGATGTGCTCGGGGGTGGGCAGCTGCAGGAGGATCCCCGAGACGCGCGGGTCGGCGTTGAGCTCGTAAAGCAGGGCCTCGATCTCGGCCTGTGTCGATTCTGCCGGCGGCTGGTAGCTGAAGTTCTCGATTCCGACCTCGGCGCAGGCGCGCTGCTTGTTGGCCACGTAGATGGCCGACGCCGGATCATCGCCGACGAGCACGGTGGCCAGTCCCGGGCGCGGGCCGCCGCCGGCCACCCACTGCTCGACCTCGGCCTTGACCTCGCCGCGGACGGCCGCGGCCACGGCCCTGCCATCGATAACGGTTGCGCTCATGCCTGCATTCGTAGCACGGCCGTAGAGTGACCGGATGCTGATCCGCCATGCCGACCCGGCCGCCGACGGACCCGCCTGCGCCGGCATCTACGCGCCCTCGGTCGATGACGGGGTGGCCTCGTTTGAGGAGCTGGCGCCCACCGCGGCGCAGATGAGCGAACGCATCGCCCGAGTCGGCTCGCGCTACCCGTGGTTGGTCGCCGCCGAGGACGATGATGTCCTCGGCTACGCCTACGCCACCGAGCATCGCGCCCGCGCCGCCTACCGCTGGGCGGTCGACACGACGGTCTATGTCTCGGCTCGGGCCCAGCGCCGCGGCGTCGGCCGCGCCCTCTACGGAGCGCTGCTTCCCCTGCTGGCGCGCCAGGGCCTGTACACGGCGGTGGCCGGGATCACGCTGCCCAACGAGGCCAGCGTCGCCCTGCACGAGCGGATGGGCTTTGAGCTCGTCGGCCACTATCGCGACATCGGCTTCAAACAGGGCGCGTGGCGAACGGTCGGCTGGTGGCAGGTCCGGCTACGCGAACCGGTCGCCGGGCAGATGCCGGCCGAGCCGGGTCCGCCGCCGCGCCTTGACGACACGGCCTGATCGGCTAGCGCCGGCGGCGATCCTCGTCGAGGAGCAGGGCGAGCGTCGGACAGGCATCGGCCGCCCGGCGCGCCAGACCGAGCAGTTCGTCCGGGACCTCGGTCTCGTCGAGGATCGGGTAGCCCCAGTCATCGAGCCGGATCATCTCGGGCAGGAGCTCGGCGCATAGGCCATGGGCCTCGCACATGACCGGATTGACGCGCAGCTGAGCGCTCACCGGCCCGTACCCCCGGTCACGGCTTCGCCGAGGGGCAGCCCGGCCGGCGGCGCGGTGCACCGCTGACGGTGATGGTGGCTCAGCTCGTGGCCGAACACCTTCAGCGCGCTCTCCACGAACCGGGCCGCGCCGTCGGGGTGATGACAGGCGCCGCGGCCGCGGATCTCCCCCGTCCAGCGCAGCACGCGGTCGACCTCCCGGCCCTGGGCGGTGCCATCGGCCATCGCGCACACGCTGTCGGCGATCGCGGCCAGACCGTGGACGCACGGGCCGCACTGCCCGGCGGACTGATTGGCCAGGTAGTCGATGACGCGGGCACTCTCGTGCAGGCCGCACGAGCTCTCGCCGAGGGCGATGATCACCCCGGAGCCCAGCGCGCACCCGACCGAGCGCAGATCCTCGCGCGACAGACGCAGCCCCATCGCGTGCGAAGCCTCGACCCAGGTCCCGAAGTAACCCCCCACGAGCAGCGCCTGCAGCCGCTCGGTCGGCCCCCCGGCCGCGGCCAGAAGGTCGGTCATCGACGTGCCGAAGGCGAGCTCGTACACACCCGGCGACTGCACCGCACCCGAGATCGTGACCAGCGCCGAGCCGGGATCGGCGTCGCTGCCGAGCTCGCGAAACCAGTCGGCCCCGAAGCGCGCGATCAGCGCGATCTGGGCCAGTGTCTCGGGATTCTGGATCAGCGTCGGCCGCCCCCGGAGCCCTTTCTCATACGGTCGCGGCGGCGTGAAAACGGGCTTGGCCACGCCGCGGGCCATCCACTGGATGACCGCCGTCTCCTCACCGGTCACATACCCCTCGGGTCCGGGGATGACCTCGAAGCTCAGCTTGTCCTCGCGGACGGCGACCGCCCCTTCGAGCGCGCGCTGGACCGTGGGCGTCCCGTCGCCGATCTTGATCAGGATCTCGCTCGCTCCGACCGCCTCGGCGGCGAGGACGGCGCCGTCGAGCACGAGGTGGGGCAGCCGCCCCATGAGCATCCGGTCCTTGGCGCTGGCCGGCTCGGTCTCGGAGCCATTGACGATCACGGTGTCGACGCCGCGCCGTTCAGCGAGCGTGCGGAGTTTGACCGCGGTCGGAAAGTCGGCCCCGCCGCGCCCGCGCAGCCCGCTGCGGGTGACCATCTCGATCAGCTCCGCGGCGGGCACGTTCGGCAGCGGCCCGTGCACGGCGCGGTGGTCGGCCAGGGTCACGGTCTGCCCGGCCGGGGCCATGCCCTCGAGCAGGCGCGGCAGTCCCGCCGGTCCGCGCTGGGGGGTGACGCTCATCGGCCGGCCTCGATCGGTGCGCGGGTCACTGGGCACCTCCGGCTCGCGATGCGTGAACCGACCCGGACACCGAGTTGGTCTGCGAATCGATGTTCAAATTGGCGTGCAGATCCAATGCGCCGGAGCGGCTCAGGACGTGGGCGATGAACTCGGTCCCCTGCAGAGACGTGATCTGGCCCGTCATCACCCCGGTGGTGGGGGTGAGCAGATCGACCTGGCTGCCGGTCATGGACAGACCGCCACCCGGGCTGGGCTGACCGGCCAGGCGCACACGGAGCCGCCCGCTGCTGCCGCCGCGCAGCTGCATGTCGAGATCCACGATCGCCCCTCCGGCCGCCTGAGACTGACGGACCGTGCCCGTGACATCGGCGGTGAAGGGCGCGACGTTGGCCGCGGAGGGACCTGCCGGCGCGGGCGCCGTGCGCTGCGCCACCCGGACGGGCGCGGGATGGGCGAGCAGCTTGGTTGGCGTCCCGGCGCGCCCCGCCCAGCCGTGGGCCAGCGGGCCGGCAACCGCAAACACGGCCACGGCGGCCGGAGTGAGCACGCTGAGCGCGAGCGCCCCTGCCCGGACCCCGGGGGGTGGATCCTCGGCCCGCGCCACCCGTACGCAGGTCGCGATCATAACCGCGGCCACGCAGCCTCCGGTAAGCAAAAGCATCCACCAGATCTTCGTGTCTGAACCCGTGCCCAGGCCGTGCAGGACCGCGACCGGAAAGCTCGCGTAGGCCAGCCAGTGAACGAAGCGCCACG
Source organism: Solirubrobacteraceae bacterium (assembly GCA_036488625.1). GTDB lineage: Bacteria > Actinomycetota > Thermoleophilia > Solirubrobacterales > Solirubrobacteraceae > Palsa-465. Next base: position 9,375 of record DASXHG010000077.1, read on the forward strand.
TTCGGTAGCCGAGCCGGCGGCGGACCAGGCTGGTGATGACCAGGGCGATGATCAGGTCGAAGGCGACCGCGCCCAGCCCGAGCCACAGCGGGCGGTAGGACCCGATGAACGGGACCACGGCCTCGGTCAGCGAGATCGAGACGAAGCTGTCCAGGACGCTGGCCACGATGTGCACGACCAGCAGCGCGATGACCAGTAGCGACAGGTCGCGGTGCAGCGTGTCGATGGCAAACCGGGGCCAGCGCGCACCCGTCACGCGCAGCGGTCCGAGGATGCCGAGCACAACGATCGCCGTCAGCAGCAGCAACGTGACCGCGCCCGTGCCGCGGGCGACGTACCAGTAGACGCTCGGCCCGACGGTGGCCAGCGGAGCGATCACGCCACCAGCTCCCCCGCGCGGAGGTCGGTCAGATCATCGCCGTCGGCGGTCCAGCCGGCCCGGTGCGCGACCCGGCCGTCGTCGCTGACCAGGCGGCTGGGCAGGCCCAGCGAATCGAGCCAGCCCACCGCCCGCCGGCCGCGAACGATCGCCGCCGTGGAGGCGATGTTGGCGTCCAGGCATGTCGCTGCGGCGACGCTGACCGTGCGCCAGCCGCCGTCGGCGGGGTGACCGGTGGCCGGATCGAGCAGGTGGTGCACGACCTCGTCGCCTGATCTCCAGCGCCGCACGACCGTGCTCGAGGTGGCCAGCCCGCCCGAGCGGATCATGACCCA
>DASXHG010000089.1:0-2025 GCA_036488625.1 Solirubrobacteraceae bacterium
GCCCGGCTCGCCGCCTGCCCGGGCGGCCGCCACCTCGTCGGCGTCAGGCACCAGGTGCAGGCTGAGCCCGACCCCGACTGGCTGCGCCGCCCCGATGTCATCCGCGGCCTGCGCGCCGTCGCCGCGGCCGGGCTCTGCTACGACCTCGTCGTGCTCCCGCACCAGATCGCCGCCGCCACCTACGCGGCGACCGAGGTGCCCGGGCTGACGCTCATCCTCGACCACGCGGGCAAGCCGCCGATCGGCAGCGGCGAGCTCGACCCCTGGCGCGCCGCGATCGCGGCCTTCGCCGCGCGGCCGAACACCGCCTGCAAGCTGTCCGGTCTGGTGACCGAGGCGCTGCCCGGCGCGCCGCTCGATGCGTTCGCGCCGGTCGCCGATGTCATCCTTGAGGAGTTCGGCCCGCAGCGGGTCATGTTCGGCTCGGACTGGCCGGTCTGCCTGCTGGCGCGCGATTACGCCGGCGTGGTAGAGCTAGCGCGACTGCTGACGGCCGGCTTGTCGGACACGGAACGGACCTCGGTGTTCAGCTCGACCGCGGCTCGGCTGTACGGGATCGGCGTGCCCCGGCCGGGCGCCGACGGGGACCAGATATCAGGAGACGGGTCGTGGCTCTAACCGACGAGGCAATTGACAAGATCAAGGAGATGATCACCTCCGGGCGCTTGCGACCGGGCGAGAAGCTCCCCAGGGAGGCGGACCTCGCGGCCGAGCTCGGCCTGTCCCGCAACTCCCTGCGCGAGGCGGTGAAGGCGCTGAGCATGATCAACGTTCTCGATGTACGGCAGGGCGACGGCACCTACGCGACCAGCCTGGCACCGTCGCTGCTGCTCGAGGCGCTGAGCTTCATCGTCGACTTCCATCGCGACGACACCGTCCTGGAGTTTCTCGAAGTGCGCCGCATCCTCGAGCCCGCCGCCACTGCCATGGCCGCGCTCCGCATGCCCGAGGAAGGGAGGAAGGAACTCGGGGAGATCCTCAGCGCCGCCGACGTGAACTCGCCGATCGAGGACTTCGTGGCGGCCGACCTTGAATTCCACCGCAAGATCGCCGTCGGCGCGGGCAACTCAGTGCTCGCCTCCCTGATCGACAACATGTCCGTGCCCACCAGGCGGGCCCGCCTGTGGCGGGGCGTGACCGAGCCCCGGGCCCCGGAGCGCACGCTGGCCGAGCACGCAGCGATCTATCACGCGATCGTGAGCAGGGACCCCGACCTGGCCCGGTCCTCGGCCATCGTGCACATCGCCGGCATCGAATCCTGGCTCCGCACCGCCCTCGCCGACTAACCAGCCCCGAACCCACCCCCAAGCCGTCACCGTCTGCCATTCGGACCGCTTAAGCGGTCCGGGTCGCATCGCCGCCTACTGCCCAGTCGCACCCCTCCGTACCGCACGCCCACCGCGCCCCCGGGCCATCGCCCCGTCCGACCTCGCCCGGGCCAGACCCCCCGCCAGCCATGATCACGAAGGATTTATACGGTTATAGGAGTTTTTTCCTTCGTCAGGATAAAACCCTTCGTGATCATGGAACCGGACAGCGAGCTGCCGCGCGACCTGGGGTTCAGCTGATCTGAGTGGCGGCCGAGCCTGACGAGGCTACTGGCCGAGGACCTCGAGGATGCCGTCGCCGTACTTGGCCAGCTTGGACTCGCCGACGCCGCTGATCCCGGCGAGCTCACCAATCGATGACGGCGCCGCCGCCGCGATTGAACGCAGGGTAGCGTCGTGGAACACAACGTAGGCGGGCACGCCCTGCTCCTTCGCGGTCGCGCCGCGCCAGGCCCGCAGTTCCTCGAAGACCGCCTCCTGCTCGGGGGACAGATCGATCTCGGCCAGCTTGGCGCGCGCGGCGGCCCCGCCGCCGGCCGTCCCGCGCGAGGACCGCGCGGCCTTCGGCGTCGGCGCGTCCTGCCTGAGCATGACCTGCCGCTGACTGCGCAGCACCTCCGCGCTCGCCGCGGTGAGCGCGAGCGTCTGGTACTCGCCCTGCACGGCCAGCAGCCCCTGCGCCAGCAGCTGCCGGACC
>DASXHG010000109.1:0-10050 GCA_036488625.1 Solirubrobacteraceae bacterium
CCGGTATCGGACATCGACCGGGCAAAGGCCTTCTACGTCGAGAAGGTGGGGTTCAACGCCGACCACGACCATCAGGTCAGCGAGGAGCTTCGCTTTGTCCAGCTCACCCCGCCGGGCTCGGCGTGCTCGATCGCGCTGACCTCCGGCGCCCACGAGATGACGCCCGGTTCAGTCGAGGGCTTGCAGATGGTCGTCGACGACGCCGCGGCAAGCCGGCAGGAGCTCGCCGACCGCGGCGTCGAGGTAAGCGACGTTCAGGTATTCCCGTGGGGAAGCTTCGTCTTCTTCAAGGACCCCGACGGCAACGGCTGGGCGCTGCAGGCTCTGACTCACCGGCAGTAGTCAGCCTCGGGCTAAACCCTCAGCGGGACATTACGAACGCCACCCCTCGGGATCCCCTGGCCCGGTCAGAATGCATTGACAAAAGCCGAGACCGCTTGAACCGGGAATAGGAGTTCATTAGATGCCTGCTTCGCACACGCAGATCAATCTCAAAGACGTTGAGGACGTTGCCCCGGGTAACGGGTTTGGCGATCGCTGGGAGGCCCGCGTGGCCCGGACGGCACTCGGAGCCCAGCAGACCGGGCTCACGTATTTCCGACTGAAGGCAGGTAAGCGATCGCCGTTCACTCACCGTCATGAGCACGCGGAAGAGGTCTACGTGGTCCTCAGTGGCTCGGGGAAGGTCAAGCTCGGCGAGCAGGTCGCTGAGGTTCGTCCACGTGACGCGATCCGGGTTGCGCCAGAGGTCTCCCGCGCCTTTGAGGCGGGTCCGGAAGGACTGGAGCTGCTCGCCTTTGGCGCGCACCAACCTGGCGACGGCCAGCCCGTCGACGACCCATGGACCGCGTGAGGCGAGACGCCCAATCCGCACGGGGGCACAGCGAGCTGAGGGCCGCTGACATATTCGCCACCGGCGGCGTGAACGATGCGAGACTCCGCCTTTAGCTGCATTCTCTAACGGGAGGTCTGTATGTCGGAGAGCGTGTACCGCGTCACTGAAGTGGTGGGGGTCAGCAGTGAGTCCTGGGAGGCCGCGGCCCGCGTCGCAATCGAGACCGCTGCCAAGAGCGTGCGTGAGTTGCGCGTCGCCGAAGTCCTTCGCCAGGACCTGACAGTTCAGGACGGCGCCGTCCTCAACTATCGCGTTCGTCTCGGGATCTCGTTCAAGTACGACCCGAGCGCCTAGCAACCGAGCAATGGGATCTCGCCTCGGCCGCTACGGACCGGGGCGAGTCCGCCTCATTGCCGACCGGCCCAGTCGCCGTCGATGGGGGCCGTCGGTTGCTCCGCTGACTGGGCCAGAACCGCCACTCCCGCGAGGGCGAGAGCGAAGGCGGTCAGCGCGCCGAGCGCACGCGCGCCGCTGAGGTTCAGCGACTCCTGAAACAGGATCAGCCCGAGCACCACGCTGGCGATGGGATCGGCCGCGGAGCTGGTGGCGATGGTGGCGGCGAGCGCGCCGGTGTTAAGGGCCAGCTGGTTGAGCGTCATCGACGCATAACCGATCCCGATCAGCGCGTAGAGCTCCCAGCTGGTGATCACATGCACCAGCCCCGTGTGCAGCTCATCGACCACCGCCTTGGTGAGCGCCGCCGACAGTGCGAACAGGAGCCCGGCGGCCGTACCCAGCAGCGCCGCCCGGCGCGGCGCCGGGCCACGGCGCCCGAGCAGAACGATGGGCGCGCAGACCGCGGCGAATATGGCTCCCACGATCAGCCACTCACCGATTGGCGCTTCCTCGCGGCCTCCCGAGGGGCTGGCGAGGATGAGAAAACCGGCCAGGGCGAGCACGACGAGCACCGAGGCCGCGACCTCGTGGCGACGCACCCGCTGGCCACTCAGCCGTTCCCCGAGCGGAAGGGCGAACACCACGCTGACGACCAACAACGGCTGGACCACGGCCAAGCGTCCGATCGCCAGCGCGCCAGCTTGAGCCACGAAACCCAGGCCGTCGGAGACGATTCCGGCCAGCCACACCGGCCGCTGCGCCATGCGCAGGATCAGGCCAGAATGGGCACCGGCGGACGGCGCACGCGCGCCGGCCCGCTGCTGCAACACGGTGCCCAACGCGAACAGCAGCGCCGCCACCAGGGAAAGAACTATCTCCAAGCCGGCCCCGTCTGCCGCCGGGCCGAGGGGTCAGTCGTCGCGAGGCGGCGGCTGGAAGATGATCCGCTTGAGCTCCGCTCGGGCGTTACCGCTGAGGCGCATCGCCGTTTGAAAGCCCTCCTGGCCCACCTCGCCGCTGTCGATCGCCCGGCGCAGCTCGTCGAGCGCGGGACGGTCCTCGTCGGAGATGTCGTCGCGGCCACCGTCGAGCAGGATCAGATGGCGGGGACGCTTGAAGCGATGCGCGACCCGGGTGAAGCGCTCCCGCTCCTCGCGGTCAAAGCCGACGAGCGGGATGACCACAGTCTGGCTGGCCTCGAGGCGTTTGAGGACGGCGGCGTCGAGCAGTGCATTGGAGCGCTCCTCGATCTCGTTCTCCTCTACGCGGCCGGCCAAGAGCGTGCGGACCTTGTCCAGCGACATCGCCGCGCCGCGCTCCTCGATCACCCGGTCGGCAAAGGCGCTCGGATCGAGCTTGGCGGGGCCGACGATGACGACCAGGCTGCCCGGGGAGTAGCGCATCCGGTAGGAGGGGGCGAGCACGCGACAGCGACCGGAGATGTCGATCGGCCGGGGTTTGGAGCCTTCGGGGCGCGGGCGCTCGGAGGACCAGCCGGTCCGTTCATCGTCCCCGATCTTGACGCTTCGGGCACTGGGGTTGTCTCGCATACAGACATCATCGCCGAAGAGGCCCGCGAGCGCCTCCCGGTCCGTCTGCGATCAACTGAAAGACGAGGGCAGCCTAGGCCGCGGCGCCCTTGGCCAGCGCCTCGAAGTTCTCGTACAGGCGGGGCTCGCCGTACTTCTCGCGCACCTTGAGGGCCGCCGGCGCGACCCGTGCCCACAGCCCCTCGACCCAGAGCCAGTCGTAGACGAGCTCGGTGCTGAGCAGGTCGTGCTTGGTCAAGGTGCCAATCGACTCCCCGATCATCAGGCATACGCGGACGGCCTCGTTGTCGGCCACCTCGGCTGACTCGGGATCGAAGTCGTCGGCCAGCAGATCGGGCATCAGCCGTTCGAAGCCGAGTGAGGTCGTCCATTGCGCCAGCTGAACCATGAGCTGTGCGTCTTCGTGCGTTGGTGCGGTCACGCGGTGCCCTTTCCGAGTTGATGTGAGAGGGACCCTAACCCGCGGATCGATCCCTCGGGGTAAACCCGGCCGAGGCCTAGCATGGGAGCGCCGCCGCGCGCCGGGTGGCTGGACCCGGATCTGCGCGCGCTCCCGGCCACGGCCTGATGACCGGTCACCCCCGTAGCCTGGGGTCCGGAGAAGGTGAGACCACCTGTCGTCGAACCGAAAACCGGCCGGGCTGATCACGACCGAACGTCTCGTGCTCGAGCCGCTGCGCGTCGAGCACGCCGAGGAGATGGCCGGGGTGCTTGGCGATGACCGGCTGCACGAGTTCATCGGCGGAGCCCCGCTGACCCGCGACGGCCTTCGCCGGCAATACGCACGCCAGGCGGCCGGGCGGTCGGCTGACGGCACCCAGAGCTGGCTGAACTGGATCCTGCGCCGCCGCCACGATCACATCGCCGTGGGGTACGTGCAGGCGACCGTGTCCGGAGACCCACCGACGGAGACCGCGGCGCTGGCGTGGATGATCGGGCTCGGTTTTCAGGGTCAGGGCTACGGACGCGAAGGCGCTGCGTGCGCCATGCGGGCTCTGAGCGGGCGTGGAATTCGCTCGTTCACGGCCAGTATCCACCCCCAGCACCTGGCCTCGATCGCCCTCGCTCGGGCCCTCGGATTCCGACCCACCGGCGAGTGGGCGGACGGCGAGATCGTGTGGGCGACCGTGCTCTCCCACGGTGAGGCATCTCTGCCAAGCTGACCGGCGCCGTCGATTAGTTTTCTCCCCTGCGCCGGTCTAAGCAGGGACCGGGGCGTTCAATTCAGGGGAGGCCGAGACCCAAGCATGATCCGAGAGGTGAGCGTGAGTACTGACGAGATTTCCGGGCCAGGACCGGCCCTGGCCGACCAGGGGGCGATCGTGGCCCGTTCTCTGCGGCGAACATTCAAAGGCGGTATCGAGGCCGTCCGTGATATCGACCTGACCGTGGCCGAGGGGGAGGTGTTCGGCTTTCTGGGCCCGAACGGGGCCGGCAAGACGACCACCGTGCGCATGCTGTGCACGTTGCTGCCGCCGACGTCCGGTGCCGCGTCGGTGGCCGGGCTCGACGTGATCCGGGACGGCGGCGAGGTCCGGCGGCGGATCGGAGTGGCGCTGCAGGAGATCGGCCTCGATCCCAACCAGACCGGTCGCGAGCTGCTCGAGCTTCAGTGCGGCCTGTACGGGATCACCGGCCGTGACGGCCGGACGCGCACCACTGAGCTACTGGACCTGGTCGGGCTGACGGACGCCGCCGAGCGGCGGACCAAGACCTACTCCGGTGGCATGAAGCGCCGCCTGGATCTGGCCAGCGCACTCGTCCACTCGCCCAGTGTGCTGTTCCTGGATGAGCCCACGACGGGGCTCGATCCCGCCTCCCGGCTGGCCATCTGGGCCGAGGTGCGGCGGATCAACGGGGCCGGGAACACCGTCTTTCTCACCACTCAATACATGGAAGAGGCCGACCAGCTCTGTGACCGGCTGGCCATCATCGACGGCGGCCGGATCGTCGCGCAGGGGACGCCCGAGCAGCTCAAGGCGCAGATGGGCCACGACGTGGTCACCGTCGCGGTCGAGGGCGGTGACACCGAAGCCACTGAAGCGGCTCTGCACGGCCTGGCCGGACTGGAGCGGATCGTGCCCGAACCCGACGCGCTCGCCCTGTACGTGGAGAACGGGGCCGGGGCGATCGCGGAGATTGTCCGTCGCCTCGACGCGACCGACATCACACCCGGTCCCATCTCGGTCGCGCGGCCAACGCTCGACGACGTATTTCTGCAGGCCACCGGACGCCGGCTCGAGGGCCGAGACCAAGCCGAGCCGACTGCTGAGGAGGTGACGGCATGACCGAGATCATGCTTCTGGGTCGCCGGGCGGTGCGCGAGGTCGTGCGCATGCCCGAGGCGACGATCCCCACGCTGTTCATCCCCCTGTTCTTCCTGGTCGTCAACATCGGGCAGGTCTCGCGCACCTTCCCGAGCAGCACCCCGTTCCTGCGTGGAGAGGGCTACGTCGCCTTCCAGCTGCCGGTCTCGCTGATGTTCGCCGTGGCCACGGCGACCAGTGGTCTGGCGCTGGTCACCGACATCGAGCTCGGCTACTTCGACAAGCTGCTGGTGGCCCCGGTGCGACGCTCGTCGCTGATCCTCGGGCGCCTGATGGCCGATCTGGTCCGGGGCGCCGCGGCCTCGACGCTGGTCCTGCTGGTGGGGATCGCCCTCGGGGCCAGCATCCGTTCGGGCGTGCTGGGCGCGATCGTGATCGTGCTCCTGTCCGCGCTGTTCGGGGTCGCCTATGCCGGCTTCGGGATCCTCATCGCGCTGCGTACGCGCAACGTGCAGGCCACGCAGTCGAGCTTCTTGCTGTTCTTCCCGCTGCTGTTTTTGACCCCCAACTTCGTCCCCTTCGACCGGCTGTCGTCGATCATGGAGACACTGGCCAGGATCAACCCCATCAGCTACGTGATCGTGGGGTTGCGGGGCCTGATCATCGACGGCTGGAACGCGGGTCAGCTCGCGGTCTGCGTCGGCGTGATCCTCGGGCTGGGAGTGATTCTGACCGGCCTCTCGCTGCGCACGATCGCGGTCTACGACCGCTAGACGAGCGGCCGCCGACGTCAGGGGCGGTGACAGAGAACCTGGAAGACCGAAGTGAATCCGGTCTCGAAACCGCGCCGGGCGGCCCGGAGGTACAGCCGCCAGATCCGCATCCGCTCGGCCCCGACGAGCCGCGTGGCCTCGTCCCAGTTGTCGTGCAGGTTGCGCGTCCACTCCTGGAGCGTGCGCGCGTAATCCATGCGGAAGCCTTCGACGTGGGTGGGCTCCAGGCCGGCCTGCTCGACGGCGACGAGGATCCTCGAGAGATGCAGCGGGGCCGCGTCGGGGAACACGAAACGCTCCGAGAACGGACCCGCCTCCGGATCGCCGACGCGCAGCCGGGCGATGCCGTGATTGAGCAGCCGCCCGCCTGGCCGGAGGACCGAGGTCAGCAGCGTCGTGTAGGCGTCGACGTTGGCGTTACCGACGTGCTCGACCATCCCGATCGACGAGATCGCATCGAATTGCTCGCCGCCGAGGTCGCGGTAGTCCTGCAGGCGAATCTCGACCTGGTCCTCGAGTCCGGCGTCACGGACGCGTTGTTGCGCCAGGGTGGCCTGTTCGGTCGACAGCGTGATTCCCGTCACGCGAGCGCCGTGCTCGCGTGCGGCGTGCAGCGCGAAGCTCCCCCACCCGCAGCCGACGTCGAGGACGCGATCTCCGGGCCGCAAGCCGAGCTTGGTACAGACCAGGTCGAGCTTGGTGGCCTGCGCCTGCTCGAGCGTCTGAGCCCCGCGCGACCAGATCGCGCACGAATAGGTCATCGACTCCCCGAGGAAGAGGCGGAAGAACTCGTTGGAGACGTCGTAATGATGGGTGACGGCACGCTTGTCACGGGCGCGGCTGTGCCGGCGTCCGCGCGGGCGCAACTCGGCGGCGGGCGGACGCGGCAGCGATCGCAGGGCACCGGCCCGGATCGCCGCGGCGGCCAGCCGGGCCTTGCCGGCGGCATCCAGTGGCGGCACCGAGTAGCCATCGAGTAGGTCGAGGGTCGCGTCCATGTCGTCGACGTCGATCTCGCCGCTGACATACGCTCGGCCGAGCCCGAGCTGACCGGGCGCGCGCAACACGTGACCGAGGGCGCGTGGGGAGCGGAGGCTGAATACGGGGCCGCCGTTGCCGTCTGTCGAGGGAACCTCGGTGCCGTCCCAGAGCTCGATCCGGAATGGGCGATCGGGCAGCGCCTGCGCGAGGACCTCGCGCAGAGCTGTGGTCCTGGCCTGGCTCACGCGGCTGATGCGGCGAGCTTGCCGGCTTGCTGCTCGGGACTGACTCGGACCACATTCCAGGCCAGGCCCAAACGCTCCAAGCCCGTGATGAACAATGCCGAGGGGTCAACCTCCCCGCGGCGCAGGCCGTGTCCGGCCGAGGTCGGAAACGCGTGGTGGTTGTTGTGCCAGGCCTCGCCCAGGGAGAGCGGCGCCAGCCAGGCCAGATTGCGCGACTCGTCACCGGTACGGAATCGCTTGCGACCGAAGAAGTGACACAGGGAATTGATGCTGTAGGTGACGTGGTGCAGGACCAGCATGCGGACCGCGCCGCCCCACAGCAGGCCGGTGAACCCGTCGCGCAGGCGCCCTCCGAACAACACGCCGAGCGCGAAGGCCATGACCAGGCCGCCGACCGCCCAGAGCAGGAAGGTCTTGTTCACCCAGCTGACAACACGGTCTTGCAGCAGGTCGGGGGCGTAGCGGGTTTTGCGGCCGCGGTGGGTGTGGATGAATAGCCACCCCATGTGAGCGTGGAGCAGGCCGCGCAAAGCTCCGCTCCAACCACGGCCGTGGCCGACGTGCGGGCTGTGCGGATCGCCCTCGATGTCGGCGAAGGCGTGGTGCTTGCGGTGGTCGGCCACCCAGGAGATCACCGGTCCCTCGATTGCCGCCGACCCGAGGATGGCCAGCAGCCCGCGCATCGTCGGCGAGGTCTGGAACGAGCGGTGGGTGAACAGCCGGTGGAAGCCGACGGTCACGCCGAGGCCGGTGAGCATGTACATGAGCAGGAACACGAAGATGTCGTTCCAGCCCAGCCATTGCGCCCACAGCTGCCAGCCGACGAAGAACAGGCTGGCCACCGGCAGCGCGGTGACAATCCCGGTGATGATCCGGTCGCGGGTTTCGCTGCCTACCGGCTCGACGTCATCGGCGATGGCAATGGGGGCCGTGGACATGTGGCCGCAGTCTATGAAACGCGCCCACGACGGGGCACGTCCCCTTCGCCGGCGATCGCCGGTTGCAGCCGCGGGGTTCCGCTCTGATAGGCGAGGCGCGCGACGACGGCCATGATTGCCACGGCGAGGACAGCGCTGACCGGGCCGTCGCCGAGGGCGAGGCCACCAAGGTGATGGTCCTTGCCGAACCAATCGGCAAACGAGGCGCCGAGCGGGCGCGTGAACACATAGGCAAACCAGAACAGGAACACGGGACTGATGGCCGTTCGCGCGTAGAGGATCGCCGGGACCAGCAGCACGACGCCAAAGAACAGCCCGGAGCTCAGGTAACCCCAACCCAGCGTGGCCGCTGTCATGTCGCCGGCGGCAGTACCGAGCGCGAACGTGGCCAGCACCGCGGCCCAGTAGAAGAGCTCACGGCGCACGGAGGTGATGCTGTGAATAGAGAGCGTTCCCTCGGTCCGCTGCCAGACAACGAAAACCGCGGCGAGAACGAACGCATAGAAGACAGTCGACACTACGTAGGGGATACCCAGTCCGACATGAACAGCATCGGCGGCCAGGGTCCCCGAGATCGCGACCATGATCACCGCGAACCAGTAGACCCAGGCGACGTAACGCCGGGTGGAGAACTGCCACGCGAGCCCGATCAGGAGCGTCAGCGCCCCGATGAATACGGCCGCGTAGGGGCCGAGCCGGTGAACGAGGTAGTCCGAGGTCGACTCGCCGAGCGCCGTGCTCAGCGCCTTGGCGACCCAGAAACCGACCGTGATCTCGGGCACCTTGCTGAGCAGCACGGTGCGAGCACGCGGCGGTGCGGGTCGGGTTTGCGGGCCGGGGGAACTCATAGACAGACGCAGCCCACGCGTCGCGTGGGCCAGCGGAAAGTGTGGGAACGGTTTCTAAGCCGAGCCTGAACGCTCGGTTAGGGGATTGCGATGCCGCGGGCGACGCACAGCCGTTGCAGTTGCTCCATCGCCTCCACGGAACGAGTGGGCAGCGCGTCGAGGGCGGCCGCCGCCAGGCGCAGATCGCGCATTGTCACCGCGCGAGCCTCGAGCGCGAAGCGCCCGAGCCAGCGGACGGCAGCGCGCTCGTAGCGTCCGGGGTCCCCGTCGCGCAGGACCAGACAGATCCGCAACGCGTCGTCGAGGGCGATCTGCGGCAGTTCGCGCGCCGCGCCGAGGACGAGGAGCTCGTTACCGGTTTCGAGGGCCCGCCGAAAGCGCGCGTACGGGCTGCCCTCGCTGGTCACGAACGTATGTTCGCATTGCTGTCAAGCGAGGCGCCCCGGCATCTATTCGCGCGCGAGGATCAGATACACGAACCCCAGCACGCCGCGGTAGACGCTGACGTAGTCGAGCAGCTGGCGCTCCACCTCGGCCGCGATCTCGTCATGCGGCCCCTCATGAGCCTCCGCGACGAGCCATTCCTGACGTCCGAGGCGCCACGAGGACTCAAAGTCGTCCCACTCACGCTGGTCGGCGGTGCTCAGGCCGAGCACGCGCCAGCCGGTTCCCGTAGCCAGACCGACCACGTCGGCCAGGGGCAGGACGTGGTCGCCGAACATGGCCATCGCGGCGCCCGTCGGCGGCTTCTCCCAGCATCCATCGCCAAACAGGAGCCGGCCGCCCGGGCGCACCAGGCCGGTCAGCGCCTCGAGTGCCGGCGCGGCGCCGCCCCAGGCCTGCGATGCGCCCACGCACAGAACGCGATCAGCGGGTTCGGCCCACTCCTCGGCGGCTCCCTGTACGAATTCGAGCCGCGAATCGAGTCCCGCCTGCGTGGCGCGCTCGCGTCCACGTTCCAGGGCGAGCGCATCGCGATCGACGCCGACGCCCTCCACCGACCCGTCGGCGCGGAGCAACGCGCGCACCAGGAGCTCGCCCCAGCCACAGCCAAGGTCGAGCATTCGCGCGTCCGGCTGCACATCGAGCCCTTCCAGGAGCGCGTCAGCATGGTCGACGGCCAGCGGCGTGTTCCAGCGCATGCGGGCGTACCGCGCCCGCCTCAGCTCCAGGGGCTCCACTGCCCGAAGTGATACCCGACCGCTCGGCCCCGCAGC
>DASXHG010000110.1:0-10132 GCA_036488625.1 Solirubrobacteraceae bacterium
GGCCAGGTTGGTCTGTGCGGCCTCTTCGGTCCCCGGCAGGGCAACGTCCGGGCGGAACTCTCGCATCGCCGGCTGCTCGTGGGTGGGCACGCGGTAGTAGCCGCGGGCACCGATGCCCTCGGCCTGGAGGGCCTCGGAAAGCGCGTCGGGCGCCGGCGCCCTGACCACATACAGATGCCACGCCGGCTCGGCGCCCTCGGGGCCTGCGGTAGCGACACCAGTTCGCCCAGTCCGGCCCGGGCGTAGGCCGCGGCGGCGGCCCGCCGTCCGTCTGACCACGTGTCCAGATGCGGGAGCTGGACGCGGAGCACGGCGGCCTGGATCGCGTCCAGGCGCGAGTTATAGCCCACCGACTCGAAGGTCTGCTTGTCTCGCGAGCCATGGAAGCGCAGGCGCCGGGCCCGCTCGGCGATCTCGGGGTCAGAGGTGGTGATGGCGCCCCCGTCCCCGAAGCCGCCGAGGTTCTTGGAGGGAAAGAAACTGAAGGTGGCCGCCGTACCCAGCGAGCCCGGGCGCCCGGCGGCGGTACGGGTCCCGAGCGCCTGGGCGGCGTCCTCGAGCACGGGCACGCCGAGTGCCTCGATCTCCGCCACCGGCGCCACGTTGCCGAACAGATGCACGGCTATCACGGCTCGAGTCTGCGGAGTCAGCGCCGCGCGAACCGTCTCCGCCGTGACGCAGAACGTCTCGGGGTCGACGTCGCAGAAGACCGGCCGGGCGCCCGTCGGCGGGATCGCCTCCGCGCTGGCGTAGAACGTAAACGACGGGACGATCACGTCGTCGCCGGGGCCGACACCCATAGCCCGCAGGGCGATCGTCAGCGCGTCGGTCCCGTTACCCACGCCGATCGCGTGTTCGGCGCCGACGTACGCGGCCAGCTCGTCCTCGAAGGCGGCCACCTCCGGGCCGAGGATGAACGCGGCCGAGTCGACGACGCGCAGGATCGCCTGGCGCAGCTCGTCGCGCAGCGGGGCGAGCGGCGTAGCCGTGTCAAACAGCGGGACGGCCACGATCAGAGATCGGTGTCGGCGCTGTGACCCAGCGGGTGCTCCGGTGCCGTCGATCGGAAGGCCGGCCCGCGACCCTCGGGATCGGGCAGGTTGCGCCGGGCGCGAACGAGATACAGGGGGCGTCCCTTGACCTCGTCGTAAATGCGGCCGACGTACTCGCCGATGATTCCGATCGCGATCAACTCGATCCCCCCCAGGAGCAGGACAACGATTGTGAGGGCGCTGAAGCCAGGGAGATAGGAGCCGAGGATCCGCAAGACGACGACGATCGGAATGGCGATGAAGGCCAGCGTCGAGATCATGAAGCCGAGCAGGGTGGCCAGCTGCAGCGGCCGGTGCGAGAAGGAGGAGATCGCGTCGAGCGAGAAGCGCAGCATCTTCGAGAGCGTGTACTTGGTCTCGCCCGCGTAGCGGGGGTCACGGTGATAGGGGACCGCGGCCTGCGTGTAGCCAACCCACACCGTCATCCCGCGCAGGAAGCGATTGCGTTCGCGCATCGCCAGCAGCGCGTTCAGCGCCCGCCGGTCCAGGAGCCGGAAGTCGCCTGAGTTGTGCTGAAGCTCGACCTGGGCCAGCTTGTCAAACAGGCGGTAGAACCAGCGAGCGGTGCTGAGTTTGAACCGTGATTCGCCCTCGCGATGCTCGCGCACGGCATAGACGACGTCGCACCCGGCTCGCCAGTGGTCGAGCATGGTCGGGATCAGCTCCGGGGGGTCCTGCAGGTCGGCGTCGAGCATGACCACGGCGTCGCCGGTGGCGTGGTCCAGGCCGGCGGTGAGGGCGGTCTGGTGACCGAAGTTGCGCGACAAATGGACGACCCGGACGCGTGGGTCGTGGGCGGCGATCTCGTCCAGGACCAGGGCCGAGCCGTCGGTCGAGCCGTCGTTGACGAGGATCAGCTCGAAGGGCAAGCCGTCCAGCGCACTGCACACGCGGGAGAAGAACTCCCCGACCGTGCCGTCCTCGTTGTAGACCGGGGCGACCACGCTGAGCAGCTCGAGCTCGCCGGCGGAGCGACGCGACTGCGCGGGCGGCGGGATCAGAGGCTCATCCATGGTCAGCCTCGCTCACACACCCACGGAGCTCCCCGTGGGCAGGTAGCCGAAGATCTCGGTGCCGGCGAACTGCGCCATCTGCAAGGCCAGCACCACGCCGGTCAGCCACAGCGTGGGCCGGAGCAGGCGCTTGTCGGTGCTGATCGCGGCCAGGGGCAGAAGCCAGGTCACGTACCAGGGCAGAAGCGATCCGGCGGTGGCCAGCATGACCAGGGTTGACCAGCCGGCCGCGTTGAGCCAATCCATCTCGCGGCGCCAGACGCGTCGCAGCAGCCAGACGGTGGTGCCGAGGAAGAAGGCCTCGAGCAGGTAGCCGACGATGTGACCGGCCAGGGCGGGACCCGCGGCTCCGACCATGCCCGGGATGCTGTGCCAGTCGCCCTCGCTCTGGCTGCGGGCGACGGTGGGGAACACGTTGAGCACGCCGGCTCCGAACACGAGGCCGGAGACGGCGAACAGGAGCGCGGTCCCGATGCCCACGCCGATCAGGAGGTTGCGCCGGCGTTCGCGCCCGTACTCAGCCCCGCCGGCCGCGGCGGCAAACGGGATCAGCAGCCCGGCCGTCAGCTTGATGGCCACAGACAGGACGAGTAGACCTCCGCCGAGCCGTCCGCGGTTGACGAGGATCAGGTACATCGCCCCGGTCGAGACGGCCAGCATCATCAGGTCGTTGTGGCCTCCGCCAACGGCGTAGAGAACGAGCAGCGGATTGAGTCCGACCAGGGCCACGGCCTTGACCGGGTCGACACCACGCACCCGAGCCAGGTTCCAGACCATGGCGATGATGGCGACGCTCGATACGGCGGCCACGGCTTTGTAGGCGACCACGCTGCCGGCCACCGACAGTGACGCGAACAGGTAACTGAAGAGGGTGAAGGCGGGCCCGTAAGCGCTGGGGATGTAGGACCACTTCGCGCCCACGTACGGGAACACGGAGTCCAGCGCGATCGCGTGGGGGCCGTTCAGATACGGGCTGGCGCCATAGAGCGCGCCCATACGGGCGTAGGACTGGTAGCTGAAGACGTCGGTGGAGACCAGGGGCGGCCCGAGGATGATCAGGGCGTGCAGGGCGGCGATGAGCAGCATCACCGTCCGCCCCGAGAGCTGGCTCGAGGCCCCGACGACGATCAGATAGGAGATGAAGATCAGGCACAGAACCGCGATCGTGCCGCCGGCGTGCAGATCGATGCCCGTGCCGGCAAACGCGCCGGCCAGCCCCGCCGGAACCCCGCCCCGGACCGACTCGGGCAGAAGCGACGGCGTGTGGGCGGCCGAGACTGCGATGAGAAGGGTCCCGAGCAGGAGCCCGGCGACGCCGACCAAGCCCCGGCGGCTGTCGCGAACCGACGTGCCGAAGCTGAGACCAGTGCCCCCGGGCAGCTCAAGGCCGGCGCTATTGGGAGTAGCGCCCAGCGGGCTGCGTACGCTCATCGGAGAGAGGATGACCGACGGCGGGAAGGGAGCCGTTTCAGCGCCATTGGGATCAGGTTAAAGAGTCCAGGGAAAGTTAGCCCGTCTTTACTTCGGTGCCGGCCCGGGCCAGCGCTGCCCGCGCTCGCAGTCTGAGTGTAGGCACCATCCACATGGCCTCGAGCGCGATCCGTGACGACATCTTGCTCGTGCCCACCTTCCGGTCGGTGAACACGATCGGGATCTCCCGGACCGTGAAGCCGGCCAGAAGCGCGCGATAGGTCACCTCAATCTGGAAAACGTAACCCTCGGCCCGGACGCTGCCGAGGTCGATCGCCTCCAGCACCCGGCGGTGGATGCACTTAAAGCCTCCGGTGAGGTCATGCACGTGGACACCGAGGATCCAGCGCGCGTAGATGCCGCCGCCACGGCTGATCAAGCGCCGAACGACCCCCCAGTCGGTGACTCCACCGCCCTCGACGTAGCGAGAGCCGAGCACCAGGTCGGCCTCGCGGGCCGCCGAGAGCAGGTGGGGGAGATAGCGGGGATCGTGGGAGAAATCAGCGTCCATCTCGATCACCAACTCGGCCCCGCCGTCCAGTGCGTGCGCGAAGCCGGCCAGGTAGGCGTGGCCGAGGCCGGCCTTGCCCGGCCGGTGCAGGACCTCCACGGGCTCGAGCTCGGCCGCGAGGCGGTCAGCGATCCGGCCCGTGCCGTCCGGCGAGTTGTCGTCGACGACCAACAGACGGTGGCGGCCGGGGGCGGCCTGTTCGAGCTGCGCCAGGGCAGCGCGGACGATCGGCTCGATGTTCGCGGCCTCGTTATAGGTGGGGATGATCAGCCAGACGTCTTCGGACATCGCGTGCCAGGGTATTGGTCGCATCCGCGTTTCGCGGACGAGCCGCCGGGTGTCGGTTGTCGGCCGGCGGCAACCTCACTTCTGCGCGGCGCGATGAACGCCTTTCGGCGCGGGCCGGCGCTAACGCGGTGCCAGCATTAGCGTCGCACGTAGGCGACGCGAGTCCAGCTGGGCTCGGGAGCGAGCTCGATCGGCTCGCGGCCACGGTCGGGCTGCACGTAGACGAAGCTGGTCATGTTGGCGTTGAAGGCCACGTCGAGCTCGCCCTCCTTGACGCGCTGATCCAGCCAGGCCCCGCGGAAGATGAGACGCCGCAGCCAGTGGACCAGCGAGCGCTCGGAGGGCCCGACGAGCTCGGACCAGCACTCGTTGACGTGCTCGCCCAGGGCCGAGGCGGGATCGGTGACCTCGCCGTTGACGACGAGGTTGATGAGATCCTCGGCCTCGTCCTCCTCGACCGCGCCGTGCAGGAAGCCGAGTTTGCGGGCCGCCTGCTCGCAGCGCTCGCGGAAGTCACGTTCGTTGAACGTGAACCGCAGTTCGCCGTACTCGAGGACAAAATCGTCGCCCGAGGAGTAGTTGCCACGCTTGTACATCAGCGTCGGCATCATATGGGCGAATCCTGCTTCCCCGGGCCCCTGAACGTGATGTTGCAGGGGGTGAAATCTGCTACGGCGACGGCTCCATCTGACAGTGGAGCCCAAGCCTCAGATGATCCTGATCGTAGAGGACGAGCCGACTACGCGGCAGTTCCTGGCCGACAACCTCGCCGCCGACGGTTTCGAGCCCGTCGAGGCCGACTGCGCACACGAGGCGCTGCGGCTTCTGCGCCTGCACACGCCCGACCTGGGCGTGATCGATCTGGGTCTCCCCGACCTCGATGGGCTCGACCTGCTGCGCGAGATTCGGATCGCCGATCGCGGCACGAGCCGGATCGATTCCCAACTCCCGGTGATCCTTCTCACCGGGCGCGCGGGCGAGCTCGACCGGATTCGCGGTTTCGAGCGTGGCTGTGACGATTACGTCGTCAAGCCCTTCAGTTACCCGGAGCTGCGCTTCCGCGTGGCGGCCGTGCTGGGGCGGTCGCGCAGGCGGCCCGGGGCGGCGCGGCTGCGGGTCGGCCCACTCGAGGTAGATGTCTTCGCGCGCGAGGTGACTCTGGACGGTCAGTCCGTGCACCTGTCCAATAAGGAGTTTGCCCTGCTGCGAGCGCTGGCCGAGGACCCGTTTCGGGTCTTCACCCGGGACGAACTGTTGCGCGGGGTGTGGGGGTATCAGTCACGGGGCGCGACCCGCACGCTGGACAGCCACGCCTCGCGCCTGCGCCGCAAGCTCAGCCCGGCCGGCAAGGGCTTCGTGGTCAGCGTGTGGGGCGTCGGCTACCGCCTGCTGGACGGAGGCATCGATCCGTGAGCCTGGCGGCATCGGTGGGGTGGCTGGCGACGCTCGTGCTCGCCCTGGCCTGGTGGCACGGGCAGCGCCGGGTCGCGGTTCGGAGCGAGGCCGTGACCCGTGCGTGCCATGAGCTTCGCGGACCGCTGACCGCTGCCCGGCTCGGCCTGGACCTCGGGACGCGGGGTCAGCAGCTGTCCCCGGCGCAGATTCGCGCCATCGGTTCAGAGCTCGGACGGGCTTCGCTGGCCCTGGACGACCTGACCCGGGCCGGTGAGCGCCCCAGTCAGCTGACCGCGGGCGAGCGCTCCGGCGAGCTGACCGAGGTCGGCCTCGTTGACCTATGCGCGCTGCTCGCCGACTCGGTGGCGGCCTGGCAGCCGAGCGCGGTCGCCGCCGGCGTCGAGCTTGTCCTCAACGAGCCCGCGGCGGCGGTCCTGGTTCGGGGGCAGCGCCTACGTCTGGCGCAGGCCGTCGGCAACCTGATCGCCAACGCGATCGAGCACGGAGGACGCCGGGTATCGGTCGAGATCGCCGTGGCCGGGTGCCGGGCGCAGATCGCGGTGCGCGACGACGGTCCCGGCTTGCCGGACAGCGTGCCCGCACTGACTCATCGCGCGCGGCGGGGTCGCGGCGCCCGGGGGCGGGGCTTGGCCATCGTGCAGGGCATCGCGGCGGTCCACGGCGGCCGCCTGCGCGCCTGCCAGGCCGAGCGCGGCGCTCACCTCGCGCTCGAGCTGCCCGTGGTGGGCGGCGGCGCCACCGGCTGACCCACGATCTCCCACGGCGCGGCCCACGACCTCCCACGGAGGGACCCACGATCTCCCACGGGGGCGCACACCGGTCGGACAGAACCGGCCCCAATCTGCAATCCGGCTGTCATCTCGGCTGGATGCAGCGAATCGTGCGTCGCGTCGGCGCTGACCGGGAGCCGGTGTCCCACCCGCAGATCCCAGTCTGAACGGGCGTTTTCGCCCTCTGAGGACCGGAATTTGGACGTTTGTGGGAGAAAGGGTGCGAATTTGGTTGCATAGTGGGAGATAGTGGGTTACTGTGGGCGCCGCTTATGGAACCCGGGTGGCAGGGCTCCTCCCACCCAGCCACCCGGGTCTCCTTCGCCCGGCGGTATGAGAACCCTTGACCTTCCGCGGAACCTTCGAACACGCGCTCGACGCGAAGCACCGGCTGACCATCCCCGCCAAGTTCCGGGGGGCGCTGTCCGGAGGCGTCGTGCTGGCGCCTTCGCCCGAGGTGGAGACTGGGGCCGCGCGCACGGTCGCGGTGTGGATCCCCGAGGAATACGACGCGTATACGAGCGCCACGCTGGCCGAGCTCAATCCCGCGTCGCCGAAGGCGCGCGAGCTCAAGCGCTTCTACTTCAACTCCTCGTTCGACACTGAGCTCGACGCCGCCCACCGCGTGATGATCCCCCCGCAGCTGATGGCCTACGCCGGCCTCGACAAGGAAGTCACCGTGACCGGCTCCGGCGAGTGCCTCGAGATCTGGGATCGCACCTCCTACCGGCAGAACTTCGAGGACGTACTGACCCGTATCCCCGACATTGCGGCGAGTCTTGGCGACACTGCTTGACATGACCGCAACGCACATCCCGGTTCTGGCCGGCGAGCTGATCGACGTGCTCGATCCGCGCCCGGGGGAGACCGCGATCGACTGCACCCTCGGGGGCGCCGGTCACGCACGCCTGATTGCCGACCGGATCGGGCCCGCTGGGACCCTGATCGGCGTCGACCGCGACCCGGTGGCCGAGGAGCGCTTCGCCGAGTTGGCGGCCGAGGTCCCGTGTCACACGCGCTTCATCCGCGCCGACTTCGTCACCGCGCTGTCCGAGCTTCAGGCCGAGCGCCTGCGGGCGGACATGATCTATCTGGACCTCGGCATGTCCTCGATGCAGGTCGACGCCTGGACCCGCGGGTTCTCTTACGCCTACGACGCGGCGCTGGACATGCGCATGGACCCCGACCAGGAGCTGACCGCCGGGGAGATCGTCAACACGTGGGACGAACGCCGGCTGGCCCGGCTGCTTCGTGAATACGGCGAGGAGCGCTACTCCCGCCAGATCGCCCGCGCGATCGTGCGGGTGCGCCGGCGCGGTGAGCTGACCTCGACCCAGCAACTGGTCGAGACGATCAAGGGGGCCGTGCCCACCCCGGCTCAGTTCGCCGGCGGACACCCGGCCCGGCGCACCTTCCAGGCCTTGCGCATCGCCGTCAATGACGAGCTCATGCAGCTCGAGGACGCGCTCCCCGTCGCCTGGGACCTCCTCAACACCGGCGGGCGCCTGGCCGCGATCTCCTTCCACTCACTGGAGGACCGGATGGTCAAGCGGTTCCTGGCCGACCGTGCCCGGGGCTGCATCTGCCCGCCCGACCTCCCGGTCTGCGCCTGCGGACGCGAACCGGAGGCCGAGCTGCTCACCCGCCGTGCCGTGGCCCCCACACCGGGGGAGGTCGCGTCAAATCCGAGATCCCGATCAGCGCACCTTCGCGCTGCGCGCAAGCTGGAGGTCACGCCGTCATGACGCCCACCGCCGCCACTCCGGCCGCTCGGAAGAGGGCCAAACCCGCAGCTTCGGGCCGCGCCAGCGACTCGGTCGCCCAGCGCTCGACCGGCCACAAGCGCGCAACTCGTCCGGCGAGTCCGCCCCGGCGGGTTTCCGGACCCGCTGGGGGGGTCACCCGCCCGCGTCCGGCTTCCGCTCCGGCTCCGGCCCGGCCCGCTCGCCGGGTCTCAGGCCCGACGCCACGCAAGCGCGGGGCGACGAGATCCACTCAACCGCTGGCCGCCCGGCTCGGCCGCTTCGTCCGCCGTCTCCCCGATCATTCGCTGCTTGACCAGATCGTTCGTGGCCGGGCGTGGATTCCTCTGCTGGGGATCCTCCTCGCCGGGATCGTGGCCATGCAGGTCGAGGTCCTGAAGTTGAGCGCGAACATGGGTCGCGCGCTGGAGCGGGGGACAGCGCTGCAGAGTCGTAACGAGCAGCTGCGCGCCAGCGTCGCTCAACTCGGCGACGACCAGCGGATCGAGCGCATCGCCGCGCAGATGGGCATGGTCATGCCGCCGCCGACGTCGGTCAAGTTCCTCGCCCCGCGCCCGGCGGGCCAGATCGGACGTGCCCTGGCCGGAATCCAAACCCCCAACCCGACCGCCTTCGCCGCCGCGCTCCCGGGCGCCGCGGCCACGCTGAGCACGAGCGCGTCGACTGCGACCGCCGGCACCACGGCTCCGGTGCCTGTGACCCCAACGCCCGTGGCGCCGGTGGCGACGACGCCGGGGGTGCCGAGCTCGACGACGCCGACCGTGACCACGCCGCCCGGCACGACGAGCGCCGTTACGCCGACCGCGACGTACACGCCGACGACGACCTATACGCCAGCGAGCTCGCCGTCGACCGGCTACTCGCAGGGGGCCGCCGGCGGCGCAGCGGCGGCCGGCGCCGTGACTCCGGGTTCCGGGGGCTGAGCCGAGGTGGCCGCGCTCGACCGGCGGATCGGGTGGCTGTTCGTTCTCTTCTTGGGCCTGCTGGGTCTGGCCGTCCTCAAGGCCGCTGACCTCGGCCTGCTGCAGGCCGATTCGCTTCAGCAGGTCGCGGCCACCCAACAGGTCACCCGGGATGTGATTCCGGCCTCACGGGGGGTCATCACCGACCGCAACGGCGTCGAGCTGGCCATCTCGCAATCCGCCGACGAGGTCGTCGCCGACCCGTATCTGATCAAGCAACCCCAGGCGACGGCCGAGAAGCTGGCCCCGCTGCTCGGCAAACCGGTGCTGACCGTCCTCGCCCTGTTGACCAAGCCTCACGACGGATACGTCCCGCTGGCGCGGCTGCTTCCTGCGGACCGCGCGACGAAGATCATGAAGCTGCAGATCAACGGCATTTCCACCGTGCCCGAGTCGACACGCTTCTATCCCCGCGGCTGGGCGGCCTCGCAGGTGCTCGGCTCGGTTCACCTCGACGGCGCCGGGGCGAGCGGGCTCGAGTACCTCTACAACAAGCAGTTGCAGGGGAGCTCGGGCGTGCGGCGGATCGTCAACGACGCCATCGGCCAGCCGATCTCAATCGATGACGTCCGCACGATGGAGCCCGGCGCGACGGTCAAGCTGACGCTCGACGCGCCGCTTCAGGACGAGGTCGAGCAGGTGCTGGCCGGTGTGGGTGCGCAGTACTCACCCAAGGGCGCGACGGCGATCGTCATGAATCCCAACACGGGCGCGATCCTGGCCCTGGCCAACTGGCCCCGCGTCAACGCCAACGATCCGGGCGCCTCCCCGGCCTACGCGACCGATGATCGGGCGGTGACCTTCAACTACGAGCCCGGCTCGACCTTCAAGGCCTTCACGGTGGCCGGAGCGCTCCAGGACAACGTCGTCTCGCCGGGGACCACGCT
>DASXHG010000143.1:0-17736 GCA_036488625.1 Solirubrobacteraceae bacterium
TCGATCGCGCGCGGATCGTCTACCGCCACCGCTGACCGGGACCCCGCGGCGGTGCGGGAACTAGAGCTGATCGAGGCACTGGGGCGGGTACTGGGTCCGGCTGGACCCCGGACCGTGCGCTGGCTCGGTGACGACGGAGCGATGATCCGCTCCCGCGGCTACGCCGTGGTCTCGGTCGACACGATGGTCGACGGGGTGCACTTCCGCCGCGACCAGCTCTCAGCCGAGGAGATCGGACACCGAGCCATGGGGGCGGCTCTGTCGGACCTGGCGGCGATGGCGGCCGACCCCGGTGAGGCCTTTCTGTCGCTCGCGATCGCTCCGGGGATGGAGCTCGGTGAGGCCGTATCGGTGGCCCGCGCGGCTGAGGACCTGGCCCAGCGCTACGGATGCTCGATCTGCGGCGGCGACATCACCTCCGCCGGCCAGCTGATGGTCTCACTGACCGTGATCGGCTGGGCCGACGATGCCGGCGCCGTGGTCGGGCGCGACGGCGTGCGGCCGGGGGATCTGGTCGCCGTCACCGGTGAGCTCGGAGGCGCCGGCGCGGGCCTGGCCCTGATCGAAGGCCGAGCGACCGGGTCGGAGCTGCCTGACGCGGTCCGGGCGCAGCTGCGCGGAAGGTATGCGCGCCCCGAGCCCCGGATCGCCGCCGGTCAGGCGTTGAGCGCACACGGCGCGACGGCGCTGATCGACGTCTCCGACGGGCTGGCCACCGACGCGCGCCACCTCGCGCTGGCCAGCGGCGTGCGGATCGAGCTCGACCTCGACCGCCTCCCCCTCGGTGCCGGGGTGGCCGCGATCGCGCACGAGCTGGGCCGGGATGCCGGTGAGCTGGCGGCCACGGCCGGGGAGGACTTCGAGCTCTGCGTGACGCTGTCGGCGACGGCCCTGCAGGCAGCGTCTGCGGACATGAAGCTCACCGGCATCGGCCGGGTGCTGGAGGGAGAGCCGGGGCTCGTGATCGCGGGCGCCGGCGCCGGGCTAGCCGGCTACGAGCACTCGCTCTGAGCGCGCTTGCCCGGGCCGGCGGCGGCCAGCTGAGTGCCCAGCAGACGGCGCAGAATCGCGTCGGCCACCGCCTGGGTGTCGACTCGATATTCGCCACGTCCGACCTGCTCTTGAATCTCGTTCAGGCGCAAAACGCCCTGTCCTTCCACTATGGGCACGGTATGCCGGATCAACCTGGCCTCAGTGTCGGCCCGGGACGCTAAACGCTGGATCGGACGCTGCGACATTCGACAATCGTCGCAGACCAAAGCGGCCCGCGACGCGAGGGCGATCAGGCCGGGCCGAGCGGTTTGACCGAGCGCAGACGGGCGAACACGATGATCCGCTGAGCGGCCGAGTAGAGCGGGTTGCAGGCCGACAGAATGAGGCGGTCATAGCCCACGTTATTGGTCACCCAGAGCGCGGTGGGAAGCACTATGCGGTGGTACTGGACCACGTAGGTGAAGCGCCCGTAGGGCATGTTGAGCACGATCCGGTTGCCGGGCCTGAGCTCGTTGATGCGCCGAAACGGCGCCAGGTATGTGGTCCGGTGCCCGGCGATGGCCACCGTCTGGCCCATGCCCGGCAGCGCCGTGCCCGGGTAGTGGCCCGGACCCTTCTCCAGGCTCAGCTCGTCAGTCCCCTGCACGACCGTGTAGCTGGCGCCGATCTTGGCGATGCCGATGTGGCCGACCGCGTCCCCGGTTTTGATCTGGCGCTCCTCGCGCCGGGCGAGATAGGCGATCCGCTCGTTGCGGGAGCGCAGCCCCCTCAGCGCCGAGCGGTCCACGACTGACAGCGGCGCCGTGGTGTAGCTCAGGTACTGACGGTCGACCTGTCCGCGGACGACCAGGCCGATGGCCGCCGTAACCGGCTCCTGCCAGACGAGCGTCACCGCGGCATCGAGGACGAGGAACAGCCCGGACAGGATCAGGACCGACGAGATGTCTCGGATCAGGCGCCGCACGGAGCAGATCGTACGCCCGGGCGCGGGGCGCGCAAGCGGCTGGGGCGCTGGCGCGGGCGCCTTGGGGGTGGGCGCGCGAGCGGCCGGGGTGCCGCTCAGCGCCGAAGCGCTGACTCGGTGCCCCCCAGGGACCCGGGTCCGGCATAGCTGACCGGACCGCGCACGGTCACCGGGGCCTGCTCGGGACGCGGCTGGCGCGAGGCGAGCAGGAGCACGCTGGACACGACCACCCCGCAGCCGAGAAAGACGCTCCACTCGAGCACCGCGACGAGGCCCACCGCGTGTCCGGCCAACAGCAGCACTGCGCTCCAGACCAGCTCCAGGGGCCCGTAGCCGAGGGCCACCGCGTAGTAGATGACCAGCGCCGCGATCGGCACCAACCCGAGCGCCAGCAGGCCCAGGCGGACCGGCACATGCAGGCGCAGGTCGGGGCTGATCGCGGCCAGCCACAGATGCAACGCCGGCACGGCGAGCAGGGCGGCGAACGGATTGGCCAGCCAGATCGCCACCGTGACCGCGCACATGACCAACAGGACCGCGGCCACGATCCCCTCGTGATGCTCGGTGAGGATCCGTTTACGCGGCCCCCGGCCCGCGGCGAAGCGCAGTGAGGTGGGGCGAAGGACGGCGAGCGACCCGAGCGCGACCGCCGCCGCCACGAGCAACAGCAGGACCGCTCCGGCGTGGGGAACGACGGCCGCGGCCGGCAGCGGGCCCGGCGGCGCGACCGAGATCGCCCCGACGACACGCGCGGC
Organism: Solirubrobacteraceae bacterium; assembly: GCA_036488625.1. Taxonomy (GTDB): domain Bacteria; phylum Actinomycetota; class Thermoleophilia; order Solirubrobacterales; family Solirubrobacteraceae; genus Palsa-465. The sequence continues at coordinate 2,713 of DASXHG010000143.1, forward strand.
GAGCAGGAACAGGGCGGCGAGGAAGAAGGGCACAGCCGCGGCCAGCACCACCACCAGCCACCGGCCCACGGTCTGCCCGTGACGCCGGGCCCGGGCCAGGCCGTCGATCGTGGTCATCGCCACGGGGACGATCAGGGCGAGGATCAACAGCGACACCGCCCAGCGCGGGACCTGCTTGCCGCTGAAGATCAGATAGGCGGTGGGGGCGGGAATCCGGGGGCCGCTGTCGAGGGCCGAGATCGTGGCCAGGACCGAGCGCCCGACCGAGTTCAGCTGGTCGGAGCCGGCCAGCGGGGCATTCGTCGCCGGTCCGCGCTCACCGGACAGGGAGAGGGCAACGGCCGGAATGCCCTGGGCGCCAAACGGGGCCTGGGCGGAGATGCTGAGGGGGAAGGCTAAGCGCGCAAACTGACCGAACAGGCCGGTGCCGGTGGTGGTCATCGCCGCCTGCTGGCTCAACTGACCTCCCACCGTGTTGCGCAGCAGCGGCGGGGCGACGACCTGGGCGCTCGACCACGGGATCACGATCGGCTGGCGGGGATGGGCGCTGGCCAGATCGCCGAGCACGATCACCGCGTCGACCGGCCCTTTCAGCGTGGAGGCCAGGCGCAGAGCGCCGGTGGTGCCCTCCGAGCCGCTGGTGGAGACGAGCACGATCGTCCGGTGCAGCGTCTCCCCGGCCAGATCGCGGGCCAGCTCGAGTTCAGTCGCAGTCCCGGAAAGCGCCGCGGTGGCGGGCGATCCACGGGCGTCGCGGGGGGCGACGATGACGATGCTGGCGCTCTGGATGCCGGGACGGGTGGCGATCACGTTCTCGAGCGTGCGCGGACCCGAGGCGGTCTGGCCGGAGAACGTGTCCTTGGTGACCGTGTAGCCATCGTGATTGAACGCGCTGGCCATCGAGGTCGCGAGGTCGTAGTCGGCCGCCGATCCGGGCGCCCGGGCCGGATACAGCTTCGACAGGTGAGACATGGTGCCGAACACGTTCTGGCCGTTGAAGGCGTCTGGGGCCAGCGTCGACGGCAGCGCCGACGGTTGGTCTGAGAAGGAGAAAGCGGCAACCAGCGCCGCCAGCGCCACGACCACCAGACCGGTCCGGTAAATGCGACCGTCAAGCATCAAGCGACTTTATAGCGGGGTCCGGCCACACGGCTCGGGATGCCCGAGCCGCCAGGGTCAAGCCACGCGGCTTGGGATGCCCGCCGCGCGAGGCCATTACTCTTGGCGGCAGAGAGAGAGTGGCCGACCGATCAGCCCGCATCCTGCTCGTCGACGATGAGCAGTCGATTCAAACGCTGCTCTCCTACCCATTGCGTAAGGAGGGCTACGAGGTCGTGCAGGCAACCGACGGCCGTCAGGCGCTCGAGCGCTTCGAGGAGCAAACCTTCGATCTGGTCGTCCTCGACCTGATGCTGCCGCAGATGGACGGGCTGGAGGTATGCCGCCGGCTGCGCAGCCAGAGCTCGGTGCCGATCATCATGCTGACCGCCAAGTCAGAAGAGATCGACAAGGTCGTCGGACTCGAGATCGGCGCCGATGACTACATCACCAAGCCGTTCTCGCTGCGCGAGTTCTCGAGCCGGATCAAGGCCGCGCTGCGCCGGACGGAGATGAGCCGGCCGGCGGAGACCGCCCCCGACGAGACGCCCCTGGAGATCGGTCAGCTCCGGATCGACTTCCCCAAGCGCACCGTGCGCGCCCGCGGCGACGATGCCCAGCTCACGTTCGTCGAGTTCGAGATCCTGGCTGCTCTGGCCCGGGCGCCCGGTCGTGTCTTCACGCGCGACATGCTGCTGGCCCGCATCTGGGGTGATTCGGCGTATCGCGACCCACGGACGATCGACGTCCACATTCGCCATCTGCGCGAGAAGATCGAGCGCGATCCCAAGGATCCGGAGTACCTGTTCACGGTCCGCGGCGTCGGCTACCGATTCCGCGACACCGAGCCCTAGGGGTTGTCGGTGCGGCTGTCGCTGCGCAACCGGCTGGCCCTGATCCTGTTCGCCATCATGGTGGCGTCGATCGGGGCCCTGTACCTGTACGTGGCCCCCGGCATCCAATCGCGGCTGATGGGGGCCAAGCTGCAGGAGCTCGCCGCATCGATCGACGCCCACGCCGGTCCCCTGCGCCGCACCGTGGGAAGCTCGACCTCGCTCCCGGCGGTTCGCGAGCTCGTCGTCCGGGTCGCCGGCGCCTCGGGCGACCGAACGACGCTGCTGTCGGTCAACGAGGCCCAGGGGTCGCCTCAGCTGGCCGCGGTCGCCGACTCGAGCAACCCGGTCGCCAGCGGCGAGCTTCGCTTCCCGGTGGCACGCCGGGCCATTCTCCGCGGCCAGCTGGTCACCGGTACCGAACGCACCCGGTCCGGGACCACGGCGGAGGCGGCGCAGCCGGTCAGCTACGGCGGCCGGGTGGCGGACGTGATCGTGTTCTCCGCCCCGGTCTCGGACATCGTGCGCGCCGGAACCACGGTCCGCCACGAGATTCTCGTCGCCGGCGCGATCGCCCTCACGGTGGCGCTGATCGCCGGCTTTTTGGTGGCGCGCTGGCTGTCTCAGCGCGTTCTCCGCCTCGAACGTGCCGCCAAGCGCGTGGCCGCCGGTGAATTCGGCCACCCGATCCGGGTCGACTCCTCAGATGAGCTCGGGCAGCTGGCCAGCACCTTCAACGAGATGCAGACCCAGCTCGAGCAGCTCGACCTGGCCCGTAAGAAGTTCATCGCCACCGCCTCCCACGAGCTCCGCACGCCCGTGTTCTCGCTCGGCGGTTTTCTGGAGCTGCTCGAGGACGAGGACCTGGATGCCGAGACGCGACGCCGGTTCCTCGATCAGGTCGGCGATCAGGTGCGCCGGCTGGGCAAGCTGTCGGTCGATCTTCTCGATCTGTCTCGCCTGGAAGCCGGGTCGCTGGACCTCAATCCCGAGGACGTCGACCTCGGCGAGCTCACCCGCTCGGTGTCGGGTGAATTTGAGCCGACCCTGGCCCAGTACGACTCGCGGCTCGAGCTGCGGCTGCCCGCGCGGCGCCTCGACGTGCAGTGCGACCCCGTGCGGGTGGCCCAGATCATGCGCATCCTGATCGACAACGCCGTGACCCACAATCCCCCGGGGACGATGATCACGGTCACCGCCGGCCGCGAGAACGGCAGCGTCCGCCTGGCCGTTCGCGACACCGGGCGCGGGATCGACCGGTCGGTCGCGCGGCGGATCTTCGAGCCCTTCTACACCGCCGACGATGCCCAGGGCTCGGGGCTGGGGCTGGCCATCGCCCGTGAGTTGGCCGAGCGGATGTCGGGCACGCTGTCGCTCAACTCCGTTCCGGGGGCGACCGAGTTCCGGCTCGAGCTCCCCGGCGCCTGAGGCTCAGCTCAGGCCGGCCCAGCCGTCGATCAGCGCCAGCCAGACCTCGGTCCGGGCCGGAAAGGGCGGTATCGCGTGCATCAGGCGCTCGCGGGGGACCTCGGCGACGATCGCGATCGTCGCCGCCTGAAGCCAGTCGGCGACCTCGGGTCCGGTGAATGTGGCCCCGACGATCAGATCGCGGTCGCGGTCGACCACGATCCTCGCCCCCGAGCGCGCGCCCTTGCCGACAAAGCTCGCCCCCGGCGTCCGCTCGATCTCGGCGTCGACGGCCTGGGCCCGGATCCCGGCCTCGAGCGCCGCCTCCAGCGTCATCCCGACGGCCGCCACCTGGGGCTCGGTGAAGACGACCCGCGGCGATCCGGGACCGTCGCTCTGGGCTCGCATCTCCTGATTGAGGATGTTCGCCGCGGCCACCCGGGCCTGGTACTTGGCGGCATGCGTGAGGAGCGCCCGGCCGTTGACGTCCCCGACCGCGTATAGCCACTCGCGGCCGCCGGCACGCATGCGATCGTCAACTTCGATCAGCTTCCCGGGCTGAAGCCCGACCGTCTCCAGGCCGAGATCGGTGGTGTGTGGCTCGCGCCCGATCGCCACCAGCAGCTCGTCACCCACGAGCTCGCCTCCCTCGGCCAGCGTCAGCACGATCCCGCGCTCCTCGCGCGCGACGGAGCGCACGGTGGCCTCGTGGCGGATCTCGACCCCCAGCTCGGTCAGGCTGTCGGCCACCTGGTAGCCGGCGAAGGGCTCCTCGTCGGGCAGCAGTCGCCCTTCGGCCTCGGCCAGGATGACCTCGGCGCCGAGGGTCGCCCACGCCTGAGCCAGCTCGCAGCCGACGACGCCGCCGCCGAGCACGAGCAGCCGGCCGGGGACCGCCTTGGCCGTCGTCCCCTCACGGCTCGTCCAGACCTTGATCTCGGCCAGACCCGGGATCGACGGCACCGCCGCGCCGCTGCCCACCGCCACCACGACGGCCCGCCGCGCCGTCAGCCGCTCGTCCTCGACGACCACCTCGCGCTCGCCGTCGAGCCGGGCCTGGCCGCGGAGGAGATGGATGCGCCGGGCCTCGACCCACTGCTCCTTGCTCGAGTCATCGAAATCGTGGATGACCTCGTCTCGGCGGTCGAGCACGACCTGGGCGTCGAGTTCGCCGGTCACCGCCTCGCGGGGGCCGGGCACGCGCCGCACCTCGGCCATCAGCTCGGCCGGGCGCAGCAGTGCCTTGGCCGGCATGCAGGCCCAGAACGCGCACTCGCCCCCGATCAGCTCGCGCTCGATCAGGGCCACGTCGAGTCCGGCCGCCGCGAGCCGGCTCGCGCACACCTCCCCGGCCGGTCCGGCGCCGATCACGATCACATCGTGCTCGCTCATCGCAGCTGTGAACCGTAATCGACGCCGGGTCGCGCCTTCCCCGCTTGCGCCCCCGGTTGGCTCTCCGGGCTCCTTCGGGGCCTAGCTCACCTCGCGCAGCTTCCCGGTCTCGACCTCGTAGACGAAGCCGCGGACCGAGCCCTTGTTGGGAATGAACGGCGAGGCCTTGACCCGGGCGATCGACTGGCGCACGTCAGCGTCGAGATCGGGGAACGCCTCGGCCGCCCACTCAGGACGAATGCCGGTGTCCTTCTCGATGTCGGCCTTGAAGGCGTCGTCGGTGAAGGTCAGCATTCCGCAGCCCGTGTGGTGGATGAGGATGATCTCCTCGGTCCCGAGCAGCCGCTGGGAGATGGCCAGGCTGCGGATCGCGTCGTCGGTGACGACGCCGCCCGCGTTGCGGATCACGTGCGCGTCGCCATCGTCAAGGCCGAGCAGGCCGTGAATGTGAAGCCGCGCGTCCATGCAGGCGACCACGGCGACCTTGCGGGCCGGAGGCAGGGGCAGATCGCCCTTGTCAAATCCGGAGGCGTACTGCTCGTTGTTGGCGATCAGCTCGTCGGTCTGGCTCATGCGGTTCTCCTTCGCGGTGTCGCGGGCAAACAATACTAATTTGATCGAATTGCTGTGCTTAGCTGGACTGGGGGCGGTTCGCTTGGCTCGGTTGGGGGGTTTGCTTGGCTGGGCTGGGGGGTTCGCTGGGCTGAGTTGACGCGCTTCGCTCGGTCGGTTGGGGCGCGTGGCTTGGTTGGCCGAGCGCGTCCGTTTAGGTTTCCCGAGCGTGCCCGGCCCATTGTCCTCCCCCGAACAACGCCAGCTGGTCCTCGACCTCGCCCTGCGCCTGCGCGAGCGCGTCGTGCCCGAGCTGGGGGCCTTCGCCGGCCGCGCCCACAGCGGCGACGGAGCCGGCGGCGACATCACCTTTGCCGTGGACGCCGTGGCCGAGGCGGCGCTGGAGGAGTTCCTGGCCGAGCGCGCGCCCGAGCTGGCCTACTACTCCGAGGACCGCGGACTGGTCGCTTCGCCGGAGGCAAGCGAGGTCCTCGTGGTCGACCCGATCGACGGCACGCGACCGGCGATGGCCGGTCTGGAGTCGGCGTGCGTGGCCGTCGCGCTGGCCCCGCTCGGCGATGGCGAGCCGACGATGGGCACGATCTCGACCGGCTGCGTGGTGGAGATCAAGTCCGGCCAATGGTTTCTGGCCGGGCGCGGTCAGGGCGTCGAAATGTCCTCGGGCGCGCCGCGGCTCAGCCCCAACCACGACCTGACGCGCATGTTCTGGAGCTACGGCTTCCGGGGGCGCCCGGCGCGGGCGACGGTCGAGGTGCTCGGTGACCTGATCGACTCCTCCTCGGTGGGCGGCGGCACCTTCGAGCTCGGCAGTCAGGCCTTCTCGATGACCCGTGTGGTCACCGGCCAGCTGGACGCGGTCGTCGAGGTCGGGTCGCGGATGGTCGACGAGGTCCCGGGGATGCGCGCCGAGTTCGAGCGGATCGGCGGCGGCCAGGTGCTGAACAACTCGCCCTATGACCTCGCCGCGCCCTGGCTGTGCCTGCGCGAGGCGGGTGGTGTGATCAGCGACGGCTGGGGGCGTCCACTCGATGACCGGCGGCTGCTCGGGTCCGGACACGAGTTCCAGATGTCATCGATCTCGGCCGCCAACCCGGCCCTCCACGAGGCTCTCCTAGACGCGGTTGACGCGGGCCTGGACCGGCTGCGAAAGCGAAACAGCTGAACCTCCGGATATCGTGCGTGACCGAACGCCACCCCGGCCATGCTCCAGCCCGTCTCCGTCGCCCAGAAGCACCTCTCCGACTACGCGAGCATCGTCGGCCGCCCGCTCGTCGACGAGATCCGCGAGCGCGCGGAGCGGCTGGCCGGCAAGCGCATCCTGCACGTGTCGGCGACGGCCTTCGGTGGCGGCGTGTCGGAGATCCTCTACACGCTCGTGCCGCTCATGCGCGACGTGGGTCTCGAGTGCGAGTGGCAGGTCATCTACGGCCGTGAGGAGTTCTTCAACGCCACCAAGCTGATGCACAACGCGCTCCAGGGCAGCCCCGACGACCTCACCCCCGAGCAGTGGGACACGTGGCGGCGCTTCAACGAGATCAACGCCGCCGAGCTCAGCGAGGATTGGGACGTCTGCATCGTCCACGATCCCCAACCGGCGGCCCTGGCCACGCTCGTGCCCGAGCGCGCCCGCCACTGGATCTGGCGCTGCCACATCGACCTGTCCAATCCCAACCCGGACACGCTGAGCCAGCTCTCGGGGTACTTCGATCCCTACGAGGCGGCCGTCTTCCACATGCCGGAGTACGTGCCGGCCGGAATCGACGGCCGCGCCCACATCGTGCCGCCGGCGATCGACCCGCTGGCGCCCAAGAACATGGCCTTCGCGCCCGAGGACGCGCTCTACATCTGCGAGCAGTTCGGGATCGACGTCGACCGCCCGCTGCTGTGCCAGGTATCGCGCTTTGACCCCTGGAAGGACCCCCTGGGCGTAATCGACGCCTACCGGCTGGTCAAGGCCAAGATGCCCGAGGTGCAGTTGGCCCTCGTCGGCTCGATGGCCACCGACGACCCCGAGGGCTGGGACTTCTTCAACGCCACCGTCGCCCACGCCGACGGCGATCCCGACATCCACATTCTCAACAACCTCAACAACGTCGGCGCGATCGAGGTCAACGCCTTCCAGTCTCACTGCGACGTCGTGATCCAGAAGTCGACGCGGGAAGGTTTCGGGCTGACCGTGACCGAGGCCATCTGGAAGGCGCGGCCGTTCATCGGCGGCGCCGTGGGCGGCATTCCGCTCCAGATCGCCGACGGTGAGACCGGTTTCTTGGTCGACAGCGTCGAGCAGTGCGCGGAGCGGGCCCTGCAGATCCTGTCTGATCCCGCGCTCGGCAAGCAGCTCGGACGGGCGGGCAAGGAGAGCGCCCGGCGGCGCTTTTTGACCCCCCGGCTGCTGCGCGATTGGCTGGTCTTGTTCGAGCAGTTGATCGCCTGAGGCCGTAAGCATGATTTAGTGAAGGGCGATGTCGACTGACACCCCGCTCGTGCTCGTCTCCAACCGCGGCCCGGTCACGTTCCAGCCGGGGGGAGAGATAAAGCGAGGCACCGGGGGCCTGGTGACGGCTCTGATCGGGCTGGCCTCCCACCGGCCCGTGACGTGGGTGGCCTCGGCGATGACCGACGAGGACATAGCCGCCGCCGACCGGGCCGACGGCCGTCCGTTCCCGGTTCACACGCCCGACGGCGACGAGTACCGGGTCAAGCTGGTCGCCTCGGATCCCGATGCCTACGAGGGCTTCTACAACATCATCGCCAACCCGATGCTGTGGTTCATCCAGCATTACCTGTGGGATCTGAGCAACGCGCCGGATATCCGCCGGCATGAGACCGAGGCCTTCGAGTTCGGCTACAACGCCGTCAACGAGGACCTCGCCCGCGCCGTGCTGGAGGAGATCGAGGACGTCGAGAAACCGGTCGTCATGGTCCACGACTACCACCTCTACACGCTTCCGGGGCTCGTCCGCCGCGTGCGCCCCGACGCCTTCCTGCACCACTTCATCCACATCCCGTGGAGCCAGTCGGACTCCTGGCGGGTGCTGCCCTCGGTGATCCGCAAGGAGATCTACGAGGGCATCCTGTCCAACGACATCGTCGGCTTTCACACCCGCCACTACCGGCACAACTTCCTGCAGTGCTGCGAGGACCTGATGGATCTCGAGGTCGACTTCGACTCCGGGGTGGTCAGGTGCGACGACCGCGAGGTGTGGGTGCGCGCCTATCCCCTGCCGATCGACTCCAGCGCCATCCAGAGCACCGCGCGCCGGCCCCGCGTGCACGAGTTCGAGGGCGAGCTGCTGCGCCGCCGCCGCGACCACTTGATCCTGCGCGTCGACCGCGCTGACCTGAGCAAGAACGTTCTGCGTGGCTTCGGCGCCTTTGACATCTTCCTCGAGCAGCATCCCGAGTTCCGGGAGAGGGTGACGTTCATCGCCCAGCTGATGCCGTCCCGGACCGACGTCCCCGAGTACGCCGAGTACCTGGAACGGATCGAGGCCGTGGTCGCCGTCGTCAACCACCGCCACGGGTCGCCGGACTGGATGCCGATCCAGCTCAAGCTGCGCGACGATCTCGAGGAGGCCGTGGCTGCCTACAAGCACTACGACGTGTTGATGGTCAACGCCATGTTCGACGGCATGAACCTGGTCGCCAAGGAGGGTCCGATGGTGAACGAGCGGGCCGGCGTCTCGGTCCTGTCTGAGAACACCGGCGCCCACGAGGAGTTGGGCGAATTCGCGCTCTCGGTCAACCCGTTCGACCTCCAGGAGCTGGCCGACTCGATCCACGCCGCGCTGACGATGCCGATCGAGGAGCGCCGCCGCCGCCACGAGGGCCTGATCTCGATCGTCACGGCCCGGGATCCGGGTGACTGGATTGACGATCAGCTCGCCGACATCAGGGCCAAGGAGCGCTCGGACCGCACGTAGACGGCCTTGAGGCCGCGGTCAGTTCAGCGTCCGGCCTTCGCTCAGGCGCACGATGTAGTCAGCGATGCGCTGCGCTCGGCGCGGCGGCGAGCGAACGTTGTGCAGGCGATAGAGGAAGGAGTAGCGCCGGCTCCCGGTCAGCGTGTTGAAGAACTCCCGGGCCTTGGGGTTCTGGTCCAACGCGCGCTGGAAGTCATCCGGCACGGTCGCCCGGCTCTGGGGCTCGTAGGCGGCCTCCCAGCGTCCGTCGGCTCGCGCGGCATCGACCTGCGCCTGCCCGGCGGAGTGCATGCGGCCGGCCTCGATCATGGCCAGCGCCTTCTCGCGGTTGACCTGCGACCACTTGCTGCGCGGCCCGCGGGGCGTGAAGCGCTGCAGGAAGTAGGTCTCATCGAGCGGCTTGCGCTGGCCGTCGATCCAGCCGTGGCAGATCGCGGTCTCGAGCACCTCCGGGTAGGCGACGGTGGTCACTGGGGCCGACTTCTTGGCGATTCTCAGCCAGACCCCGGCGGCGTCGGCGTGGTGCTCGCCCAACCACCCCTCCCAGGCGCGCTGGTCGCTGAACTCGAGCACCTCGAGCGCCGGCGCATCGCCCGGCGATGGCTTGCGGGAGGCCATCTCGCCATCTTGCCAGCCGCTATAGTCGGCCGCCGCCCCGGACCGTCGTCTTGACCGGGCGCTTTTTGATCATGGCCAGCACTCCAACCGTCTACGACCTGATGCTCGTCCTCTCGGCCACGGCCGACGAGGAGCGACGCGCCAAGGTCCTGTCCGATGTCGAGAACCTGATCAGCTCAGGCGGCGGCACCGTGGAGCGCAACGACGACTGGCACACCCGGACGCTGGCCTACGAGATCCGCCATCAGCGCGAGGGCGAGTATCACCTGATCCAGTTCACCGGCCCGACCGCGCTGCTGGAGACCCTCTCGCACACGCTGCGCATCGACGATGGCGTGCTGCGCTTCCGGATCATCAAGAACCTCCCCGGAACGCCGCCCCCGCCGGACTCCGCGCCGCCGCTGGCCACGGTCGCGGCCGCGCCCACCGAGTCCTAGCCCGACCCAAGCCGGGCCTTCCGGTGCCGGTGCCGGTGTCGGCGCTCGGTGGCTCCCAAGGGGTAACGAAACGGTTGCGAACGTGCCGCCTGGTGCCAAAAGGGCAACGTTTACGCGCATATTCCGGGGAGCACCGGGGCAGCCGTCTGGACCGGCCATAGACTCGGAGAGAGCTTTCAACGTTTCCTGGAAAGGAGCCATTACCAATGGCAGGCAGCAACATCAACCGCGTGATCATCACCGGAAACCTGACTCGGGATCCGGAGATGGGCGCGCTTCCGAGCGGCACCTCAGTGTGCTCGCTGCGCGTGGCCTGCAACGGTCGGCGCAAGAACAACCAGACCGGTCAGTGGGAAGATCAGCCCAACTACTTCGACGTCACCGTGTGGGGCGCGCAGGGCGAGAACTGCGGCCGCTTTTTGACCAAGGGCCGCCCGGTGGCCATCGACGGCCGCCTGCGCTGGCGCGAGTGGACCAATCCCGAGGGCCAGAAGCGCCAGGCCGTGGATATCATCGCTGAGTCCGTGCAGTTCCTCGGTGGGCGCGATGACGCTGGAAACGGCAACGGGTTCTCGAGCAGCGCGCGCGCCAGCGAGAGCGATGTCCCGATCGATACCGGCGATTTCGACCGCACTCCGGTGAATGCGGGTGCCGACGAGGACATCCCCTTCTGACGGCTACAGATCGCTTTCTCAAGCAACCAGCTAGGCTGAACGACGATGGCAAAGCAACGCAGACGCCCGGTTCGCCGGCGCGACAGGAAGGGCGGGCCGACTTCGACCCGTCGTAAGTCGTGCCCGTATTGCCGCGACAAGGTTGAGCAGGTCGACTACAAAGACCTCGGCATGCTCCGCCGTTTCGTCTCCGAGCGGGGCAAGATCCGCTCGCGTCGCATCACCGGCGCCTGCCGCCGTCACCAGAGTCAGGTCGCACGTGCGGTCAAGCGTGCACGCGAGCTCGCCCTGCTCCCGTACGTTGCCGAGGGCAGCGGCGGCGATCACCGGGGTCGGGACCGCGACCGCGATCGCGACCGCTAGGCAGCGCTCTGATGCCGCAGGCGATTCTGCTCGAGGATGTAGACAAGCTCGGTGAGCGCGGGACGGTCGTCGACGTCTCCGCCGGCTACCTGCGCAACTACCTGGTGCCGCGCAAGCTGGCCGAACCGGCCACGTCGTCCTCGATCCGCGTGGCCCAGAAGCGTCAGGAGGACGCCGAGCGGGCGCTGCACGAGGCGGAGGCAAAGGCCCGCGAGAACGCGGCGGTGCTCGGTCGTACCGTGTTGACGATCTCCCAGCAGGCCGGCGAGGATGGCCGCCTGTTCGGCTCGGTGACACCGCAGGACATCGCCGATGCGATCCGCGACGCCCGCGGAATCCGCATTGACCGCCGCAAGGTTCACCTGGAGGAGCCGATTCGCAACGTCGGCACCTACATGGTGGTGGTTGAGGTCGCCGACGACGTGACCGCGGCGGTCAAGACCATGGTCGTCGCCTCCTAGTCGCTCAGCCGTAGAGAAAGACCCGCAGTGTGCGGGATGAGTTCTGCGTAGCCGCCTGTCGCGAACCTATATTCGGTGACCCATGAGCGCCGTCCAGAACATCGCTGTCCCGCCTCATAACCTCGAGGCCGAGAAGTCGGTGCTGGGGGCGGTGCTGCTCGACGAGCGCCACCTGCAGTCGCTGCTGGTTGAGGAGCAGCTTCGGCCCGAGCACTTCTATCGCGAGCAGTACGGCGCCGTGTTCGCGGCCATGCTCCAGCTGTACGAGTCCGATCGCAAGATCGACCATCTGACCGTCTCCGAGAGGCTGCGCGAGAACGGCAAGCTGGACGAGATCGGCGGCCCGGAGATCATTGACGAGCTGGCCGGCTGGGTACCCGCCGCCGGGCACTCGCGCGAGTACGGGCGGATCGTGCGCGACAACGCGCAGATGCGGTCGCTGCTGACCACGTCCTACGAGATCCAGGCCAGCGTCCTCTCCCGCGAGGCCCCGGCCCGGGAACTGGTCGAGAAGGCCGAGCGCTCGGTCCTCGAGGTCGCCCACGACGACCGCCAGAAGAAGATCCGCTCGATCGCGGACATCCTCGATGAGGAGACCGAGAAGCTCCACCGCCTGTCGGTCTCCAAGACAGCCCTGACCGGCACCCCGTCGGGCTTCAAGGACTTAGACGAGAAGACCGGCGGCTTTCAGCCCGGCAACCTGATCGTGCTGGCTGCGCGCCCGTCGATGGGCAAGTCGGCGCTGGTGGCGAACATCGCCGAGAACGCGGTCCTGGACGGCCACGCGGTCGCCCTGTTCAGCCTCGAGATGTCCGAGTCCGAACTGGCCCAGCGCTTCGTGGCCTCCCAGGCCCGGATCAAGGGCGAGGACCTCCGGCGCGGGAAGGTGGCCGAGTCGCGCTGGCCGAAGATCCTCGAGGCCTGCCAGCGGCTGTCCGCGGCGCCGCTGTTCGTGGACGACTCCTCGGACACGGGCGTGCTCGAGGTGCGGGCCAAGTCGCGCCGCCTGCACGGCAAGCTCCCCAACGGCCTGGGCCTGATCATCATCGACTACCTGCAGCTGATGCGCCACGAGGGCCGCGTCGAAAGCCGCGTGGAACAGGTCGGCCAGATCAGCCGCGGTCTCAAGGGCCTGGCCCGCGAGCTTGGGGTGCCGGTGATCGCCCTGTCCCAGCTCAGCCGTGCGGTCGAGCAGCGCGGCGGCGAGAAGAAGCCGATCCTCTCCGACCTCCGTGAATCCGGCCAGATCGAGCAGGACTCCGACCTGGTCATGTTCATCTACCGCGAGGAGTACTACGAACGGGACTCCGAGCGAGCCGGCGAGGCCGACATCATCATCGCCAAGCACCGCAACGGTCCGGTGGGCGAGGTCGTCCTGACCTTCCAGAAGGAGTATCCGAAGTTCATGAACTACGCCGGCGAACGGTTCGCCCAGTGAGTGACGAATGCCCCTTCGGCCTGTGCGACGGCACGGGCTTTCAGTACGACGCGGAGAGCAACACGGCCTTTGATTGCCGTTGCCGGCCCCAGCGCATCGCTCGCGCCAAGGCCCGCAGTCTGTCCGCGGTGATCCCGCGCCGATACCGCGACGTGGCCTTCGACCGCCCGCCGGTGACCGACATCGAACCGACCATCGTGGCCGCCGCCCGCCGCTACGCGGGCACGATCGACGATCAGCTCGACGCCGGCCGCGGGCTGTGGTTCATGGGCCCACCCGGGACGGGCAAGACGACGCTGGCCATGCTCGTCTCCCAGGCGGCGCTGAAGGCCGGTCGCTCGGTGGCGATCTATTCGCTGCCCCGTCTGCTCAACGAGATCCGCGATACCTACGACACCGGCCGCTCCTACATCGATCTCCTCAACCGGCTGGTCTCGGTTGACCTGCTCCACATCGATGACGTCGGCGCCGAGCGGACCAGTGAGTGGGTGCTGGAGGAGCTCTACCTGATCGTCAACGGCCGCTATGAGGAAGAGCGCTCGATGGTCATCACGACCAACATCTTCGACCGCGAGAAGCTGTGCGAACAGCTCAACGCGCGCACGGTCTCGCGCATGACCGAGATGTGCGACGAGCTACCCCTGCTCGGTCATGACCACCGCATGGACCTGCGCACGGCCTGATCAGTACGGACCCTGCACGGGCCCGACGTGCAGGTTGCAGAACTGCCCGGAGCGGGGCACGCTCAGCGCCTGACGCTGGTTGGGCGGGAACACCTGCAGGGTCGTGCCCGTGAAGGCGTGCGGGCACCCGGGGCTCGGAATCACATCGCTGCTGGTGACGATGAAGCGAGCCTGCCGGCCGCTGGCCAGCGTGACCAGGCGGACCCGAGTCGGGGCCTGGATGCCGCCGCGCTGGGCCGGGTGCTGAACGATCTGACCCGCGGCGTTGAGGATCGACACGCCCGGATAGCCGAACAGCGTGCAGCTGTGGCGCCCGACGTTGGTCAGGGCATAGGTCATGTAGGCCGTCCCGGCCGCACCCTGCCCGGACACGAAGGACAGGTGCAGGGTCGACGTGGGGCAGCCGCTGATTGCCGCCGCGCCCGCCGTGGGTGCGGTACTGGTCGTGGCCGAGGTGGAGGCCGAGCTGGTCGCGCTCGCACTGGGCGAGGCCGAGGTGGCGCTCGGGCTCGAAGAGGTGGCCGCCGCCGGCGCGCTGCTGCTCTGGGCCGAAGAGCTCGTGGTCGAGCTCGAGCCGCCGCAGGCGGCCAGGGCCATGGCCGCGACGACGGCCAGCGGGGAGAAACCGAGCAGCAGACGCGGCGTCCTCACGGCGCGCACGTTAGACCAGCCGCCGGGCTGACGCCGGGCGGCCGCGGTTCAGTCGCTCTGGGGCTGGGTGCCCGCCGCGGTTCAGTCCCTGTCGGGCTCGGCGCCCACCGGGGTCCAGAGCCCCAGGTAGCGGCCCAGAGTCGCGAACAGCACAAGGCACAGGAGGGCGTCGGCGACGCCACGGGCCATACCGTCGTAGCCGTCGGACGCCGCCCACCCGGTCGCGGCCATGACGACGAAGATCGCTCCCGCCAGCACCACCGCAACTCGCCACGGCCGGCCGTCCAGGCTCCGCGGCAGCCAGGCGCCCACATCGTCGAACAGGTCGCCAGCCGGCCCCTCAGCGGCCGAGGGGAGGCGGTGGGCGGCGATCAGGGCCGGAGCAGTCGCCGCCAGCGCGACCGCGCCAATCGCCGCGCAGACGAGTGTCATCGTCACCCAGTCGCTGGATAAATAAGGATTGAGCTCTAGGG
>DASXHG010000157.1:0-5857 GCA_036488625.1 Solirubrobacteraceae bacterium
GCGCCGGCGCTGGTCACGCTGGGATTCCAGGAGGGTCCGCGCCGGCTCACCCTCAGCGCCTGACGCCGGCGAGAAGTCAGTAGTTGCCGGAGATCCAGTCCCAGGCCCGACGCAGCTTGTCCTCGATCTGACCGCTAACGCCGCTTTGCGGATCCGCCGGGTCCTCGGTCATAACCGCCGGGTTGGCCGACGGCTCCGGCAGGGATGCGGCCCCCTCCCGGTCGAGCTTGAGGACCACGCCGTGCTCGCGGATCTCACCCACGACATCAGCATCGGCGAAGCGGTGGCCGCCAGCTCCGGCGCGGGTATCGACGACGATCCCGTCGAACACGTCCTCGCCCTCGTCGGCGAGGACGACGGCTACCTTTCCGAGCTCGTGTCCATCACTCGTGAGGACGGGCGTGCCCGGCTCGAGCACCTCGTAGGAGATCGGGGCTCCCAGCTCCATGGCGCGAGCATATATGGCGGGCATGCGCGGGGAGTCGCCTGACCCGCTCCCTACGATCGGGGTATGCCGGAAGGAGACACGATCGCCTACGCCGCCTCCCGCATGCGACCGATCCTCGAGGGTCGCGTGCCCGACGAGATTCGCACCCCGCATCCGCGCCACCGGCTGGACCGCTGGCCCGAGCGCCTCAGAGACCGGGCCGTGAGTGAGATTCGCACCCACGGCAAGCATCTGTTTCTGCGCTTTGACGGCGATCTCACGATCCACTCCCACCTGCGGATGACGGGGTCGTGGGGCGTCTATGCGCCCGGAAGGCGCTGGCGCCGAGCCCCCGGCCGAGCGTGGCTGGTGCTGAGCCGCGAGGCTCACGAGGTGGTCCAGTTCGACGGTCCGGTGCTCGAGCTTCTGACCGACAGCCGGACGCGTTTTGACCAGCGCCTGGCGGCCTTGGGCCCCGACATCCTCGCGCCCGACTTCGATCACGACCGGTTTCTGGCCCGGCTGCGCGCCGATGACCACACGCGCGGGATCGGCGAAGCCCTGCTGGACCAGCGCAACGTGGCCGGGATCGGCAACCTGTGGAAGTCGGAGGGCTGCTGGGAGCCCGGCATCGACCCCTGGCGCCGGGTGGGCGAAATCAGCGATGCTGAGGCCATGGCCATCATCGACGGTCTCCGGCCGCGGATGTTCGCCTCGGCCGCGACCGGAAACCAGGACAGCCACCGGCGCGTGTTCCGGCTCGCCGGCCGGCCGTGCCCGCGCTGCGGGACCAAGGTCCTGGCCCGCGGCCAGGGCGAGGACAATCGCACGACCTTCTGGTGTCCGGGATGTCAGCGCTAAAGCGCGTCGGCCACAAGGGCGCGGACCTGATCGTGCCCGGCAACACCGTGGCCAGCTTCAACGCGGCGCTCGAGGTGGGGGTGGACATGATCGAGTTCGATGTCCTCCCGGTCCGCGGCGACGACCGGCTGATCCTCGCCCACGATTACGAGGACGCCGAGAATCGCCAGGTCCTGAGTCTGCAAGAGGGCCTGGAGCATCTGGCCAGCGGCCCGTTTGCCGACGTGGAGCTCGACGTCGATCTGAAGCTTCCCGGTTACGAGCTCGAGGTTCTGGATGCGCTGCGCGCCCACGGGATGCTCGAGCGCGCGCTGATCTCGAGCCAATACCGCGAAAGCCTGGCCGTGATCCGGGCCGCCGAGCGCGGCGTGCGCCTGGGCTGGTCGGTGCCCAGGCTGCGCCAGGATCCGTTCCGCAACCGGCTCATGTGGATCCCGGCCACGGTCGTCGTCCTGGCCTGGCGCGAGCTGCTGCCGATGTGGGCGGGAGCGGCGATCCGCCGGGGCGAGTGTGATGCGCTGATGGCGCACTGGCGTCTGGTCACGCCGCGCCTGGCCCGGACGATCGCGCGCGCCGGTGGCGAGCTCTACGTGTGGACGGTCGACGAACCGGCCCGCATCCGCAGCCTCGAGCGTCTGGGCGCGACCGGCGTCATCACCAACGACCCGCGCCTGTTCGCGCAGGCGTCCGGCTGAGCCGGGCGGACTCGGCTGAGCCGGGGCGGCCCTACTTGATCGTGCAGGTCGCCGCGCTGTAATGCGGCGGGCTCGCGAAATCGGCCTCGCGATGACCGGTGGTGGTGCGCGTCGTGCGGCCGATCAGCTGGCCCGAGCGACGCCAGATGAAGGTGATCGTCGCTTTCAACGTCGGCTCGTGCGCTGAGAACTGAAACAGGGCCCCACCCTGCTGCAGTCCGGACGAGGAGCGCCCCAGCCGCACCAGCTTGGTGCCGCTCGTGGGGACGGCGACGAACCGCTTCTGGCTGCGGGCGTAATAGAAGAGCTTGACGTCCATCGACAGCCAGGCGGCGAACCCGAGCGCGGGCATCTGGCCGCGGATGCCGAGGCCGTCGTGGTGACCGCGGCTGTTGCAGATGTTGACCGTGGCCCACACGGTGTGCGAGCGCTCGGCCTTCTTGACCGCCGCGCGGATCTTGGCCGGGGAGGGATTGGCTGGCGCCCGGGTCGGCGACGCGGCGGGCGCGGGCGCTGCGGCGGCAGGCATCGCGACGGCAACCGATGCGCCGAGGACCAGACAAATCATCGCCAGAAAGCGGCGCATCTGCG
Organism: Solirubrobacteraceae bacterium; assembly: GCA_036488625.1. Taxonomy (GTDB): domain Bacteria; phylum Actinomycetota; class Thermoleophilia; order Solirubrobacterales; family Solirubrobacteraceae; genus Palsa-465. Next base: position 2,575 of record DASXHG010000157.1, read on the forward strand.
TCACGATAGCGACGCTGTGATGAATCGCCCGCTGATACGTAGTCAGGTTGTGATCGACTCGCAGACCGTCGCCGGAGCTGCTCAGGCCCCGAGCTCATGGGAGGGTCTCGAGGAGCTGTACCGCTCGAGCCGCGACGATGTCTATGCCTACGTCTTCACCCTCCTGCGCGAGCGCGCGGCTGCCGAGGACGTCACCGCGCAGGCCTTCGAGCGTGCCTATCGCCGGCGGCGCACGTTCGACCGCCGGCGCGGTGAGGAGCGCGCCTGGCTGTTCGGGATCGCCCGCAATGCCGCCCTGGACGAACTGCGCCGGCGTCGCCGTCACGCCAGCCTGCTGACCGAGCCCGAGGATGTGGATCGGGCCACGGCCGACGAGGGTCTCGAGGTCGCGCTGCGCCGGACCACGGTTCGCGAGGCCCTGAGTCGCCTGCCCGCACGCGAGCGCGAGGTCGTGGCGCTGAAATTCCACGCCGGACTGTCCAACGGTGAGCTGGCCCGCGTGCTGGGCATCGGCGAGAGTGCCGCCGGCACGATGCTCTACCGCGCGATGGAGAAATTGCGAAAGGCTTGTCATGACTGAACCCTCCGAGATCACGAGCGCGCTGGCGGTGATCGACGCCACCCTGGCCGGGGAGGCCGTGGAGCCCGAATACGCCGAGCTGGCCGAGTTGTCGTTGATTCTGGCCGCGACCGGCGAGGCCCCGAGCCCCGAGTTCGCCGCCGAGCTGGATCGCCGCGTGGAGCGTCGCTTCGCGCCCGTGCCGGCCGGCGGCACGGGCCAGGACCAGCGCGACAGCCGGGGCCGACGGTCTCGCTGGGCGTGGTTGTTTGCCCCCGGGGCGGCGGCGGTGGGGGTGGCCGCGATCATCGCCCTGGTCGTCGTGTTCAGCGGAGGTTCGGCGCGCAACCAGCCCCTGGTCAACGACATCTCGTCGGGCGCCGCGAGCCGCGCTCCGTCGGCGGCGCAGTCGAGCACCTCCGCAGCGTCGAGCCCGGGCTCACCCTCGAGCACGGCCTCGACGCCGAGTCGCTCGATCACGCCGGCGGCCCGTGCCGGCCGGCTCGGTCTGTTCAGCGGCGGCGCTGGCGACGCCTCAGCGCCCAACACGGCCCCCTCGCCGGCGACATCGGGCCGCCAGATCGTGCAATCGGCGCAGCTCTCGCTCTCGACGCCGCCCGCGCGCATCGACGACGTCGCTCAGCAGGTGTTCGACGTCGTCGCGGCCCAGAACGGAGTGGTGGAGAACTCCAACGTCACCTCCACGGCTCCCTACGGCAACGCTCAGTTCTCGCTCAGCGTGCCCAGCGCCAATCTGAGCCGGACGCTGAACTCGCTCTCGCAGTTGCACGGCGCGCACGTCGTCTCCCGCAGCGACGCCACACAGGACATCACCGGGCAGGTCGGCGGCGCCGGTCGCCGGCTGGCCGAGGACCGCGCCCTGCGGACCTCGCTGCTGCGCCAGCTCGCCGCCGCTACCACCACGACCGCCGTGAACAGCCTGAAGGCCCAGATCCGAGACGTTGACGCCTCGATCAACCGCGACCTCTCAGCGCTGCGCACGCTGCAGCGCAAGGTCGCCTACAGCCAGATCTCGGTGACGATCAACTCGGTGGCCCTCCCGGTTCACCCGGTCACTCATGGCGGCGGGTTCACGCTCTCGCGCGCCCTGCACGACGCCGGACGGGTACTCGTCGTCGCCGCCGGCGTGGGTCTGATCGTGCTCGCCGCGCTGGTACCGCTGGGACTGGTGGTGGCGCTTGGACTGTGGCTCGCGGCGGCGCTGCGCCGGCGGCGCCGAGAGCAGGTGCTGGACCTGCTGTAAAGACGCTGCGAGCGGACGTTCTCTGCGCCCGCGGCCCGCCGACCGGCCCGCGACAGCGAGGCGGCCTGTTTTAATCGGGACCGCATGGCGGCGACTAGTGAGGAGACGATCGCCTTGCTGCACGGGATCCCAGCCTTTGCGGAGCTTGCTGACGCGGACCTGGCCCGAGTGGCGGACGTCACCGTTCCGCGGACGTTCCAAGGCGGCGAGGCGATCTTCCACGAGGGTGATGAGAGCGACACCTGTTACGTCGTCCGCTCCGGACACGTGCGCGCCGTGCGCGAGCACACCGACGGACGGACGCTGACGTTGGCCACGCTCGGCCCGGGTGAAATCTTCGGCGAGCTGGCCATTTTTGACGAGGAGCGACGCTCGGCCACGGTCGAGGCGCTTGACGACCTCGAGGTGGTGGCGATTCTCGGCGCCGACATGCGCCGGATGTTGCGCCTGCATCCCGATATCGCCGTGAAGCTGCTGGCCGCGCTCAGCCGCCGGCTGCGGGAGACCAATGAGCGCCTCACCCGCCAGTCGTTTCAGACCGTTCAGAGCCGGGTCGCTCACGTGCTGGCCGAGATGGTGGCCACGGCCCGGTCGGAAGGGGCGCCCGAGCGCGACGTGCTCATCACCGCCACCCAGAGCGACCTGGCTCAGCTGGCCGGCTCCTCACGCGAATCGGCCAGCCGCTTTCTCGCCGTTCTCGAACGGGCCGGGCTGATCACGCAGGGGCGGGGCCGCCTGACGGTCCACGATCCGGCGGCCCTGGAACGATATGTCTACTGACGGCGGCGCTCAGGGCGCGCCGGCGGGCGCGGGTGATGAGGAGTTCTCGGCCGGCGGCGTCGTCGTCGGTGGCGACCAGGTCGTGGTGATCGTGCCCGTCAAGCGCGCCGCCGGTGGACAGCGTGTGCTCGGCCTTCCCAAGGGCCACCCCGACGGGGACGAGACGGCGGAGCAGGCCGCTCGGCGCGAGGTGCGGGAGGAGGCGGGGGTCACCGGCGAGCTGATCGCCGACCTCGGTGATGTGACCTACGGCTACGAACGGCGAGGTCGCAAGGTCGGCAAGCGGGTGCGTTTCTTTCTCTACCGCTACGCCTCGGGCGACGTGGCCGATCACGATCACGAGATCGAGGAGGCGCGCTGGATGGCACTCGAGGACGCGGCCCGCGAGCTGACCTACGCCGGCGAGCGCGAGATGGTCCGGCGTGCCATTTCGCGTCTGAGCGCGGACCGGTAGGCTGCCAAGCCATCAAACCTCGGAGGCCCAGCTAGTCGTGCGCGTGCTCAACTTCTATTCGTCGGTGTTCGGCGATCAGCTTCGTCGGGGTCGCAAGACGGCCACGATCCGCCTCGGTGACAAGTCCCACAAGTACAAGAAGAACGAGTGCGTGCTGGTCACGATCGGCTACCAGCACTCCCCGCGCGAGAAGATCTTCTACGCCGTGATCGACCAGGTCGAGGTC
>DASXHG010000236.1:0-2977 GCA_036488625.1 Solirubrobacteraceae bacterium
AGCGACTACTTGTAGTCGGGGTCCTGGGAGCTGTAGGGCTCGTCCTGGCCGCGCACCTCGCGATAGCGGCGGTCAAACAGCTCCAGCACGGCGGTGACGTCCGACGGCCCCCGCAGGTCGTGGCTGACCCCGCTTGACTCCGGCGTCAGCTCGTCCGGCTCCGCATCGCCGTGCTCGATCAGCTCGTCGCGCTCGACTTCCAGGAACGGGAGCTCCGCGGCGCCGCGGTCGGGATAGAGCACGCCGAGCGTCGAGCGTTCGTAGCGCACCACGGCGGCGCCATCCTCGCGGCGCTCGATGTGCACTCCTGGCCAGGTGGCAAGCTCGTTGGCGACGTCGTCCACGATGGCGTCGGGCTGCGGCACCGGCTGATCGTACCTCTGCGCGCGGGTAACCTCCAGCCATGGCCACCACCGACGAGCACCGCACGATCGCCCCGATCGTCGGCCCCGACGACCCGCGGCGGTTCACCGACTCGGGGATCGAGATCAAGCCCCTCTACAACGAGGAGGACCTCCCCGACAACCTCGCCCAGCGCCTCGGCGATCCCGGCGAGTACCCGTATACGCGGGGCGTCCACGCCGAGATGTACCGCAAGCAGCTGTGGACGATGCGCCAGTACGCGGGCTACGCCAGCGCCAAGGAGTCAAACGAGCGTTACCGCTACCTGCTCTCCAAGGGCTCGACCGGACTCTCGATGGCCTTCGACCTGCCCACCCAGCTCGGCCTGGACTCCGATGATCCACGCTGCTTGGGCGAGGTCGGGCGCACCGGCGTGGCGATCGACACGATCGACGACATGCGCACCGCGTTTGACCAGATCCCGCTCGATCAGGTCTCGACCTCGATGACCATCAACGCTCCGGCCAGCGTCCTGCTGCTGCTCTACGAGCTGGTCGGCGAGGAGCAGGGCGTGCCCTCCGAGCAGCTCAGGGGAACGACCCAGAACGACATCCTGAAGGAGTACATCGCCCGCGGCAACTACATCTACCCGCCCGAGGGCGCGATCAGATTGACGACCGATCTGTTTGCCTACTGCAACGAGCGCGTGCCCAAGTGGAACACGGTCTCGATCAGCGGCTACCACTTCCGCGAGAAGGGCTGCTCGGCCGTTCAGGAGGTCGCGTTCACGCTCGCCAACGGCATCGCCTACGTACAGGCGGCGATCGACGCGGGGCTCGAGGTCGACCGCTTCGGCCCGCGGCTGGCCTTCTTCTTCAACGGCCACAACAACGTCTTTCAGGAGGTGGCCAAGTTCCGCGCCGCCCGGCGCATGTGGGCCGAGATCATGCGCGAGCGCTTTGGCGCCCAGGACGAGCGCTCCTGGAAGCTGCGCTTCCACACTCAGACCGGTGGCGTGACGCTGACCGCCCAGCAGCCCCAGAACAACATCGTCCGCGTCGCCCTGCAGGGCTTTGCCGCCGTCTGCGGCGGCACTCAGTCACTGCACACCAACGGGTTTGACGAGGCACTCGCGCTGCCCACGGAGCGGGCGGCCAAGATCGCCCTGCGTACCCAGCAGATCATCGGCTATGAATCCGGAGCCGCCGACACCGTCGATCCGTTTGCCGGCTCCTACTTCGTCGAGGCGCTGACCGATGAGATCGAGACCCGGGCTCAGGAGCTGATCGCCAAGATCGACGAGCTCGGCGGCTCGGTGCAGGCGATCGAGTTCATGACCGGAGAAATCGAGGAGTCGGCCTTCGGCTACCACGAGCGCTACCGGATCGGGCAGGACATCGTGGTCGGCGTCAACAAGTTCGTCGAGGAGTCACTCGAGGTGACCGACATTCTCCGCGTCGACCCGGAGTCCGAGCACGCTCAGCTCGAACGCCTGAAGAAGTTCAAGGCCGATCGCGACAACGAGCTCGTGGCCAAGCGCCTGGAGGAGATCCGCGAGTGCGCTCGCGGAAGCGACAACCTACTCCCCGTGTTGCGTCAGGCACTGAAGGACCGCTGCTCGATGGGCGAGGCGTGCGGCGCCATGCGCGACGTGTTCGGCGATTACCACCCGTCCTTCTGAGCGGCGTTCAGATGCTCCTACCCGCCGTCGCCTTTTCGGACTTCGTCCTGGCCATCCACATCCTCGCTGTGGTGGTCGCCTTCGGCGCGACGTTCGCCTACCCGTTGCTGTTCACAGCGGCGATCAAGGCCGAGCCCGCGGTCGCGCCGTGGTGGTTTCGGACCATCGCCCTGATCAGCCGCCGGATCGTCGACCCGGGGCTCGCCGTTGTGCTCGTGGCCGGAATCTACCTGGCCACCGACGAGCACCAGTGGTCATCGTTCTACGTCGGCTGGGGCATCATCGCCGTCATCGTGCTCGGCGCCCTGGAGGGCGCGATCCGGGTCCCGCGCAGCCGCCGCCTGGCCGATCTGGCCGAGCGCGATCTGGCCGCCACCGCCGTCCCCGCCGGGGGGACCCGAACCAGTGCGCAGTGGAGCGCGGAGTTTCAGTCTGATTTCCGAGTGCTGCAGACCGTCGGGATCATCCAGGCGTTGATCGTGGTCGTCACGATCTTCCTGATGGCCACCCACGCCGGCAGCTGACGACGGGCCATCCGAGCGCGCGACGGATCGCGCCGCGCGCTCGGACTCAGCGCCGTGTCGGGGCTCGGACCGGGCGTCCCGGCTCGCGCCTGAATTGGGCCGCCGTCAGGGGCGTCGGGCGAAATCGTTGAGGAACGACGCGTTGACGCTGCCCGAGGCGCAGATCGCGTACACGTTGAACGTTTGTGTCCCGCCGTTGGTGTTGTTGACCCACGCCCCCCAGGCGTCGGGCTCGGGGTCCGTCGTGTTCTGCCGCGTGGGCCAGGATGAGTTGATGCTCTGGTTGCCCACCTTGGTGCTGCTGGTCCACACGCCTCCTCCGACCGGGAACTGGCCGCCGGGGCAGTTGGCCTCAGCGAACGTCAGGGTGTTGTTGGGACTGCTGATCGGCCCGCTGCGGATGATGTTGACCCCGGTCAGGGCCCCGGCC
>DASXHG010000243.1:0-3315 GCA_036488625.1 Solirubrobacteraceae bacterium
CGAGCACCGGTTCGGCCCCTACGGGGGCCAGTACGTCCCGGAGACGCTGATGCCGGCCCTGGCCGAGCTCGAACAGGCCTGGCTGGACGCGCGCGCGGACGAGGAGTTCCAGGCCGAGCTGGGGCAGCTGTTGCACGATTACGTGGGCCGGCCGTCGCCGCTGTACCTCGCTCGCAGGCTCAGCCAGGAGGCCGGACGCGATCTCTACCTCAAGCGCGAGGACCTCAACCACACCGGCGCCCACAAGATCAACAACGCGCTCGGTCAGGCGCTGCTGGCCAAGCGGATGGGCAAGGAACGCATCATCGCCGAGACCGGCGCGGGCCAGCACGGGGTCGCCTCGGCCACCGCGTGCGCGCTGCTTGACCTCGAGTGCATCGTCTACATGGGCACTGAGGACATGCGGCGCCAGAAGCCCAACGTGGAGCGGATGGGCCTGCTCGGCGCGCGTGTCGAGCCCGTCGAGGCCGGGGCCCGGACGCTGAAGGAGGCCGTCTCGGCGGCGATCCGCGACTGGGTCGCGAACGTCGACACGACGCATTACATCATCGGCTCCTGCGTCGGCCCCGCCCCCTATCCGGCCTTGGTTCGCGACCTGCAGAGGGTGATCGGCGACGAGGCCCGGGCGCAGATGATCCAGCGCGCGGGGAGACTGCCGGACCGCGTGATCGCGTGCGTCGGCGGAGGCTCCAACGCGATCGGTGTGTTCACCCCGTTCGTTGACGACGCCGACGTGCAGCTGATCGGGGTCGAGGCGGCCGGAGACGGGATCGAGACCGGACGTCACGGAGCGCCGCTGACCGCCGGTGGGCAGCCCGGCGTCCTGCACGGCGCGTACTCGGCCATCATGCAGGACGAGGACGGCCAGATCCTCGAGGCGCATTCGATATCGGCCGGCCTCGATTACCCTGGCAGCGGCCCCGAGCACGCCTGGCTGCGGGACCAGGGCCGGGCCGAGTACCTCGCCGTCGACGATCGCCAGGCACTGGCCGCCTTCGCCCGCACGGCGCGGCTGGAGGGGATCATCCCCGCACTCGAGAGCTCGCACGCGATCGCCTGGGCGCTCGCCAACCCCGGTCCCGGACCTGACTTGATCTGCCTCTCGGGCCGGGGCGACAAGGATCTGGCCGAGGCGCTGGCCGAGCTCGAGCGGTGATGACGGCCACGACCGTCGGGGCGGAGCGGATCGCCGAGGCGTTCGCGCGAGCCCGGGCCAACGGACGCCGGGCGGCGCTGATGCCCTACCTGATGGGCGGCTATCCCGACCTCGACACCTCGCGGGAGATCGGACTGGCCTACGCGCGCTCCGGAGCGGATCTGATCGAGCTCGGAGTGCCGTTCTCCGATCCGCTCGCCGACGGCCCGGTCATCCACTCCGCGGCCACGGCCGCCCTGGCTGCCGGGGCCACGCTGCCCGCCGTGCTCGAGGTCGGCCGGGCGATCGCGGCCGAGGTTCCGGTCGCGGTCATGTGTTACTTCAACGTGATCCTGGCCCGAGGCCTCGAGCGCTGTCTGGACCAGATGGCGGCGATCGGCGCCAGCGGCGTGATCGTCCCTGATCTGCCCCTCGAGGAGTCAGATCGCGCCCGCGAGGCGTGCACGCAGGCGGGTCTGGCCCTGATTGGGCTCGTGGCCCCGACCACCCCGGTGCAGCGGCTGGCCCGGATCGGCGCCGGCGCCCAGGGGTTTCTCTACACGGTCGCGCTGACCGGGACGACCGGCGAACGCACCGGCTCAGACGACGGCCTCGACGAGCTCGTGGCCAGGGCCGGCGCCCATACCGAGGTGCCGATCGCGGTCGGGTTCGGGATCAGCACGCCCCAGCAGGCGAGCCGGGCGGTCGACGCCGGGGCCGACGGGGTGATCGTCGGCAGCCGGCTGGTGCGAGCGGCCGGCGCGTCGCCAGACCCGGTGGCTGAGGTGTCCGAGCTCGTGGCTGGTTTTGCCGCCGCGCTGGACCACGCTGGGCAGGCGGGAAAGGACGCTCCCGCCGCCTAAGCCGTAAGATCTTCCGGCCATGGGCGTCATCCTCACCGCCGCCGCGGGTCTCTGCATCTGGATCGTCATCTGGTCACTCAACGTGAGTGGTCTGGACGCCATCATGATCACGATCGCGATGGTCCTGATCGCCATCGGCGTCCGGACCCTGCTGCCGTTCCTGCCCGGCCGGCGGAACTGACCGCCGCGCAGATGTTCGGCTGGGTGCGGACCAAGGGCCGCGGGGCCGGGGCGTGCGTCGCCGCCGCGATGGCCGTCGCCGGCTGCGGGACGGCGACCAAGGGCGGCAGCTCAGGAGTGACCGTCACCGGCCACACGCTGTCGGTCTATGCCAGCCAGCCCCCGGGGGCGCCGACGCCCGCCGTCACCGACATCCTCGACGCCGAACGCCTGGCCCTGCAACAGGCTCAGGGCAAGGCGGGGAACTTCACCGTGCGGCTGGTTGCCGTCCACGAGCACGAGCTGTCGGCCAACGCCCGCACGGCGATCGAGAATTCGAACACGATCGCCTACATCGGCGAGCTGGTCCCGGGGACCTCTCAGATCTCGGTCGAGATCACCAACCAGCAGGGAGTGCTCCAGGTCAGTCCGGCTGATACCGCGGCCTACCTGACGCAGCCGATCCCCGGCGTCTCGACTTCGACCGACCCCTTCTATCCCGGGCACGCGACCTACAAGCAGACCTTCGCCCGCGTGGTGCCCAGCTCCGGCCAGGAGGCCAAGGCTCTGGTCCGGGCGATGCAGGCCGCGCACGCTTCGACCGTGGCCGTCAGCGGCGAGCCCACCGATTACGGGCGCACCCTGGCCTATCAGGTCTCACAGGCGGCCCGCGCAGCCGGGCTCAGCATCGCGAGCTCGGCCGCACAGGCCCAGGCCTACTTCTACGGCGCCAGCACCTCGAGCCCGAACGCCCGCGCGGGGGCCATCGCGGCCTTCGACCGCGCCGCCGCGAGCAACCCCTCGGCCAAGCTTTTCGCTCCCTCCGGGCTCTACGACCCCGCTTTCGTGTCCGGGCTCAACGCAGCCGCCCGGTCGCGGCTGCTGGTGTCCGTTCCCGGCTTCTTGACGCGCTCCCTGTCTGCGGCCGGCAAGTCCTTCGTGCGTGACTTCACCGCGCGCTTCGGTCACGCTCCGGCCCCGCAGGCCATCTTCGGCTACGAGGCCGTGTCCGCCCTCCTCGCCGACCTCAGCCAGGCCGGCTCGGCCGCCAACAAGCGGGCGACGGTGGTGTCTGACTTCCGCTCGCTGCACCGGTCCGATTCGGTGCTCGGCCCTTACTCGATCAGCGGCGGCGACCCGAGCATCGCGCCGCTTTTG
>DASXHG010000251.1:0-2694 GCA_036488625.1 Solirubrobacteraceae bacterium
CAGGCGACCGACCCGTCGCGAGCCGCGGCTGACTACGCCCGGCTGACCGAGGAGTTCAAGCTGGCCGACGCCGCCGCCGAGAACGCACCGCTTGAGGCCGCCTTCACCCACAACGGCGAGGCGCTGTCGCTGCGGTTCATCTACGTGCACATGATCGAGGAGTACGCCCGCCACAACGGCCACGCCGATCTGCTGCGCGAGCGCATCGACGGCGCCACCGGCGAATAAGCGGCAGCGCCGCCGGCCCATGGTCGCGGGCGGCCCGGTAGCCTGCCGGACATGACGTCACCACGAGAGCTTGTCTCGGCCTACTGGGCAGCGGCGGAAGCCAGGGACTGGGAGGCCTTCGGCCGTCTTCTCGCCGAAGACGTGCTGTATGAGGCGCCGATGTCGCACGAGCGCGTTTCCGGTAAGGCCGCCTACCTGCGGTTCAACGCCGAGGGCTTCACGACCGACTGGCATCTGGCCGTTCAGCGGATCGTGGCCGATATGGGCACCGCCGCGAGCTGGATTGCGATGACCGATGGCGATGAGACCTACCCGGGCCTGAGTTTCTTCGATATTGCCGATGACGTCATCGTCAAGATCACCGACTTCTGGCCCGAGGCCTACGAGCCTCCGGCCGCCCGAGCGCATCTGACGGAGCGCATCTGACGCGGTTGCGGGCGCGGGCCGGTCAGGTCGGCGAGCCGGCCGCGGCGCCGGTCTGCTGGCCGTTATCCCAGCGGGCCAGGGTGCGGTCCCAGTCGAGCGGGACGGTGAAGGCATCGCCCTGGGCGAGCTCGCTGTCCCAGTCCTCGACCGGCACCCGCCACAGCACCTCGAACTCGATGCCGCTCGGGTCCTTGGCGTACAGCGACTTGGAGAGCCGGTGATCGCTCTCCCCCACCAGGGCCCCGGCGTCGACCAGCTTCTGCCTGGTCTCCACCAGCTCTGCCAGCGTGCCGACCTCCCACGCCAGGTGGTATAGCCCGACCGACGGACGGCCGTCGGCGTGCCCGGCGCCGACCTCGAACAGTCCGAGGTCGTGGTCGTTGGACGATCCCGGGGAGCGCAGGAACGCGGCCTGCCCCGGGATCTGCATGCGGACCTCGAAGCCGAGCGTGCGGGTGTAGAAGTCGACCTCGCGGTCCAGCCCGTTGACGTAGAGCACGGCGTGGTTAAGGCGGCGGACTGGCATGGCGGCTCCCGGTCTGATGGCGTCAGTCTGGACAATTGATCGACGCGCAGCTTTATTTCTGGGGCGGGAGCCCCCGTCGAGAGGGCTCCCCCATGCCAGGAGACTGCCCCGCCGGGCCGGCCTACCGGCCGCGCTCGCGGGAGCGGATCTCCTTCAGGCGGCGGCGCTGTCCCTTGTCCAGGGCCAGGTAGCCGCCCACGGGGATCGCGGCCGCGATGATGATGATCGCGACTGCTGCCCACGTTGGCAGAACGGCCAAGAGGATCAGCCCAAGAACGATCCCGGCGATCCCGACCTTCATGCTCGGTGTCATGATGACTCCATCCGTCCGGGCTATCCGACCCAGCCACGTCTAGCTTATCCGTTAACCGTGGAGGACCGACGTGCCGATCTCGCTGCCGGTCGACGACGAGGCCAACGAACTGCTGACGCGCAGCGCACTCGCGCCGCTAATCGCGATGCTACTCGATCAGCGGGTGCACTCGCGCTAAGGCTAACGACAGCCTAACGAGGCCATGACAACCCGACCGCTCGAGGCGATCCTGCGAGCCAGACCTTCGTCCTCGATGACATGATTAATCAACCAGCCGAGCCTGCCTGGGCCGGGTTCTCGGCGAACCCAGCTGAATCCGTTAACCGAGGAGGACCGCCGTGGCGATCTCGCTGCCGGTCGACGATGAGGCCAACGAACTGCTGACCCGCAGCCCCCTTGCGCTGCTGGTGGGGATGGTCCTCGATCAGCAGGTCCCGTTGGAGCGGGCGTTCAGCGCGCCGCGTGATTTGTGGGCGCGGCTCGGGCACGAGCCGACCGCCGAGGAGCTGGCCGACTACAACCCGGAGGAGCTGGCGGTGAAGTTCGGCGAGCGGCCGGCCCTGCACCGGTTCCCCAAGGCGATGGCGGCGCGGACCCAGGAGCTCGCCCGGCTCATCGTCTCAGCCTACGGCGGGGATCCGGCCGCGGTCTGGACGACCGCGACCTCGGGGGCGGACCTGCTGAAGCGGGTGTCGGCGCTGCCGGGGTTCGGCGAGCAGAAGGCCAAGATCTTCGTGGCCCTGCTTGGCAAGCAGTTCGGCGTGCGGCCGCCCGGATGGCGAGAAGCCGCGGGTGCTTTCGGCGCGGACGGGTCATACCTGTCGGTAGCGGACATCGTCGACGACGAATCGCTCGGCCGGGTCCGCTCCTACAAGCAGGCGCTTAAGGCCGCCGCCAAGGCCAAGTCGGCGACATAGGCGGTGCACCGCTGCTCGGCACGCGGCGGGACGGCCGGCCCAGTGGGCTAGGCGGGGACGACGAGGGCGGCGGCGGCGATGACGGCGGCGGCGGCCAGCACCCGGAGCAGGGACGCGCCCGCGCCGGGGGCGGCGGCGGGGATCATCGCGAAGCCGGCCGCCAGCGCGAGCAGGCAGGCGCCGAGGGCCAGCAGCTTCGCGTGGCGGCGGAGCATCCGGGCCGGGTCGGCCCCCGCCTCGGCGATGTGGGTGATCAGCAGGTACGCGGTCAGGCCGGCCCCGAG
>DASXHG010000275.1:0-1746 GCA_036488625.1 Solirubrobacteraceae bacterium
GTCCTGCTCGACGGCCACCAGGCCCGGCACCCCGGAGCCTTCGAGGTACTGACGGCGGACGAGGTGTCCGGGGCCCTTGGGCGCGACCAGGGCGACATCGACGTCGGGCGGGGGCACGATCTGCTCGTAGTGGATCGAGAACCCGTGACCGAACAGGAGCATGTTGCCGGGGGCGATCCCGTCGGCCAGCCCGTCCTGCCAGATTTGGCCGTGCAGCTCGTCCGGCGCGAGCAGCATGACGATGTCGCCCTCGCTGGCGGCCTGCGCCGGCTCGGTCACGCGGAGGCCGTGGGCCTCGGCCTTGGCCACGCTGGCTGACTCGGGGCGCAGCCCGACGACGACGTCGACGCCGGAGTCTTTGAGATTCAGGGCGTGGGCGTGACCCTGGGAGCCGTAGCCGATGATGGCCACGGTCTTGCCCTCGAGCTTCTGGAGGTCTGCATCGTTGTCGTAGAACACGAGGCAGGAGGCTACAACCCGCGCCGATCGACGGGCAGCGCGGCCTACGGCGGCCCGGCGAGGGTGAGCAACTGAATCACGGAAAACAGCAGCATCGCGGTGCCCACCGCAACAAGCCCGATACGGGCCTTGCGGAAGTGGAAATGGGTGCTGATGCCGATCAGGAACAAGACCGTGGCCAGAAACACGGTGTCACGGATGTAGTCGTCGGAGTTGGCGCCGGCTCTCTCGCCGTGGGCGTAGTCCGCGTCGGCCCTGGCATCGTGCTCCACTGTGGCGTGCTGCGCGGGTATGACGTACTGGGGCATGTAGGCCGGGCCCGGCGGGGCGTTGGGATTGTGGACCGGGTTCGTGGCCAGCCAGGCGTCAAAGGCCACCCGATAGCCGGGGCGCAGTCGCCGAATGGCCAACTGCTCGGCCCGCTTGTCGTGCATGGTGAAGGCCGTGAACCAGGCGTTGAAGGTGGCCGCATCCAGCGTGCGGGTGACCAGGCCCACTGCGGCATCCCGGCTCGCCTGGGTCCGTTGCGACGACGCCCGGGCGAGAGCCACGGATGAGTCGGTGCCCCACTTGGCGGCCGCAAACCCGGAGTAGGCGGCAAGCACCGCCACCAGCGATAGCAGCACAGCCTCGGCGATCGACAGCCACCGGTCAGGACGATCATCGTCGAGCTCGACTACCGCCTCGGCATGCTCGGCGATGGCGTTCGACAGTTCAGCCTCAGACAGCCCCTCGGGCACAGTCAAAGGTTACCTGCAGAGAGAGCCCCCAAGCCAGGGGCTCTCCCCGCAAGCCAGGGGCTCTCTCCGCAAGCCAGGGGCTCTCTCCGCAGGCGAGGGCGCCGTCCTAGCGGACGCGTTCGCGCCGGGTCGCGCTGTTGCCGATCAGGTGGGCTCCGTCGCGCGGGTTGACCCGCACGCGGTAGGTGCCGCTGAAGCGAACGCGGATCTTCTTGCTGTAGCGAGACACGGCCACTCCGTTGACGATCCCGCCGGACACGAGCCGGGTGCTGGCGACAGTGCGCCAGGCGCCGGTCGAGGTACGCCTCTGGATCTGGGCGTAGCGGCCATTGTCCGCCGGCGTCACGGTGCCGAAGACACGCACGAGCGCTCCCGAGACGGGGCGCAGTGTGCTCACATGAATGGCCACCTTGACGTGAACGCCGACCCCGACCACGCCGCTGGTCGCGGGGGTCTTGGTGGCCACCGTGACCTGGTAGCGGGTGTTGCGTCCGGGCGCGACCGTGAACGCATAGGCCCCGGTCGCCGACGTCTCGGTCGTCTGCCC
>DASXHG010000309.1:0-5701 GCA_036488625.1 Solirubrobacteraceae bacterium
ACGGTACCAGCCCCACAGGGCGCCGGCCGTCGCCACCCACCCCGGCGAGAGCCTTCTCACGCAACCCCTCCGCTGGCTAATCGGGCGCTAACCGCTCACACACACACCGGGCTCGGCGGGCGCGTGCGGTCAGCTCAGCAGCAGGTCGGTGAACACGGCCGGGTCGCGGCGCACGCGGTCGGCCAGCCGGTCCTCACCCGGCGGGCGCTTGCTCAGCTGCACCTCGTCGACGCTGGTCAGCCGCCGTAGACGGCCACTGCCGATGAGCGCCTCGTCGACGGCACCCAGGCGGCCCTCGAACACGGTGAAGACGGGCGTGCCGAGCGCGACCGCCTCGCGGTTCATCGTCCCCCCGGCCGACACGACCAGGTCGGCGTAGGCGATCAGCGACTGGGCGTCGATCGCGCGCTCGGGAACGATGAACCCACCGGCCGCGTTGAGCTCTGCCCGTTGCTCGGGCGTCCGCGGCAGGACGACGACCTGCTGGCCGCGCAGGCGCGCGAGCACGGCGCCGAACAGGTCATTCTCAAAGCGGTGATACAGCGATACGGCGGGCGGGGTGCGCACGAGCGCGATCGGCCGCTGGCGATCGAGGCCAAGCTCGTCAAGCACCGCCGGGTCGGGCTCGAAGTCCGACAGGTAGTACTCCTCCTTGAGCCCGGGGTAGGGGTGGAGCTTGCCCTTGGCGCCGTAGCGATACAAGCGCTCGGGCGGGATCACGTCCGGGACCACGACCGCCTTGGCCAGGCGGCAGTTGACGGTGTGCTGGAGCTTGGCCCACTCGTAGTCGAAGGTGGTGGCGGCGGGAATCCGCAGCAGGGCCGCGGCGACGTTGATGTCGTTGGAGCCGTGGCCGATCGCGCGGTCAAAACCGCGCCCCCGGGCCCACCGGGCCAGGGCGCCGGAGCGGGCGAGCAGGCCGCGCGCCTTATCGAGCAGTCCCGCCCCGCGGTGGTGTCCGATCGCGGTGTGACCAATCCCGAAGCGATCGCACAGATCGAGCGTCTGGGCGAAATCCCGCGCGGTCACCTCGACCTCGTGCCCGCGGGCCTCCAGCTCGGCGATCACCGGCCGCAGCACGAGGACGTGAGGCGAATTCGTCAAATCGACCCAGACGCGCACGCGGGTGACCCTATCGACGCCTCGCCGCGACAGCCCACGTCCTAAGGCTCGGCTTAGCCGATGGCCGCTACCCTTGGCGACCTCGTGCTCCTCGCCTACGCGTCACTGACCGAGCCGCTGGTCAAGCTGGCCACGAACCTGATCGGCGACCTCGGCCTGGCCGGCGTCGCCCTGCTGACCTTCACCAGTGGCGTCATCGGCATCCCCGGCACCGAGCCGACGATGTTGTTCGCCGGCTTCAACGTCTTCCAGGGTCACCAGACGCTGGTCGGGATCATCGTCGCCGGTGTGATCGGCGATGTCGCCGGCGCGTCGGTTGCCTACGGGATCGGCTACTACGGCCGGCGCGAGCTCCTCGAGCGCCAGGGTTCCAAGCTCCACGTCAATCCGGCCAGCCTCAACCGCGCGCACCGCTGGTTCGATCGCTATGGCTCGCCCGTCGTGGTCGTCTCCCGCCTGCTCCCGTTCATCCGGGCGGCCTTTCCCTACGCCGCCGGCGTGGCCGAGATGCCGTTCTGGCGCTTTCTGCCCCTGGCCGCGCTGGGCTCGGCGATCTGGATCGGGGGCCTCGGCATCCTCGGGCGCGAGGTCGGGAGCCAGTGGCAGGCCTGGCGTCATCACCTCGAATACGTGGACTACGTCGGCGCGGTCGTGGTCGTGGCCGCGATCGTCTACCTGATCGTCCGCTGGCGCTCGAGCCGCAACGACTCCGGCGGAGAGCCCGCCGCGGATGTCGTGTCTGACTGAGCCGCTCACAGACGGGGGCAGGGCTCGCCTGAGCGCCGGGCAGGCGCTGGCTCTGGGGGCGCTGCACGGGCCGGCCGAGCTGTTGCCGATCTCCTCCTCCGGGCACGTCGCCCTGATTCCCTGGCTGCTGGGCTGGGACTACGACCGGCTCGACTCCGAGCTGCGCAAATCGTTTGAGGTCGCCGTGCACGCCGGCACCGCGGCCGCACTGCTGATCACCCTCCGCGACGAGGTCGGCGAGGCCGTCGAGGCCATGGACGTGCGCCGCGCCGGGCTGCTCCTGCTCAGCTTCTTGCCCCCGGCCGTCGTCGGCTATGCGCTCGAGCGGCCGATCGAACGTCATCTGGGCACGCCGCCGACGATCGCCGGCGGACTGATCGCCGGCAGCGCCGCGATGGCGTGGGCCGACCGCTCGCCGCAGACCCGCAGCTCGCGCAGCACGACCGCGGCCGACGCGCTGGCGCTCGGGCTCGCCCAGGCCTGCGCGCTGATCCCCGGCGTATCGCGCAACGGGGCCACGCTGGCGGCCGCCCGCCGGCGGCGCTTCACCCGCGCCGACGCCAACCGCCTGTCCCGGCACGTCGCGCTGCCGGTCATCGCCGGCGCCACCCTGCTCAAGTCGGCCCGCCTGGCCAAGCGCGGGCTGCCGGCCGGCACGACCCTCCCGTTTGCCCTCGGGGCGGGAGCCTCGTTCGCCTCCACTTTGGGCTCCACGTGGCTGATCCGCCAGGTCGAGCGCGACCGCTCCCTGCTTCCCTATGCCGCCTACCGGATCACCCTGGCCGCCGTCGTTCTGGCCCGGCTACGGCATGGCCGGTCGATATAAGACAATGGCGTGATGCCGGACGCCTACGCCGCCGCGGGAGTCGACACCAACGAGGCCGACCGCGGCGTGGCCGCGCTCGTCGGCGTCCTGCGCACGATCGACACCGGGCGCCCCTCGCTGTCGGTGCCGCTGCCGGGCCACTACGCCAGCGTCATCAAGGTCGCGCCGGGCCTGGGGATCGCCCTGGCCACCGACAGCGTGGGCTCGAAGGTGATCGTCGCCGAGCAGGCCCAGCGCTTCGACACGATCGGGATCGACTGCGTGGCCATGAACGTCAACGACCTGATCTGCGTCGGAGCCGAGCCGCTTGCCCTGCTCGATTACCTGGCCGTGGAGAGCGCCGACCCGGCGCTGTTGCGCGAGATCGCCGTCGGCCTGCGGGCGGGCGCCGAGGCGGCCGGCGTCGAGATCCCCGGGGGCGAGGTGTGCCAGTTGCCCGAGGTGATCCGCGGTCATCCCTCGCCATATGGCTTCGACCTCGTCGGCTCGGCCTTCGGCACGGTCGGCCTGGACGCGATCGTCGATGGCAGCGCCTGCCGGCCCGGCGACGCGGTGATCGGTGTCCCCGCCTCCGGCGTGCACTCCAACGGACTGACCCTGGCCCGGCGCACGCTCCTGGAGCAGGGCGGGCTCGAGCTCACCGATCGCCCGTCGGGGCTGGAGGGCGAGAGCGTGGCCGACGTTCTGCTCGAACCGACGGTCATCTACGTGCGGGCTGCGCTGGCGCTGCTGCGCTCCCGCGTCGAGGTTCACGGCCTGGCCCACATCACCGGCGACGGGATGCTCAACCTGCTGCGCCTGGGCTCCGGGATCGGCTTCGAGATCGCCGCCCCGCTGCCCGTGAACCCGGTGTTCTCGCTGATCGCTGAGCTCGGCGAGGTCCCCGCGGCTGAGATGTGGGAGGTGTTCAACATGGGCTGCGGATTCTGCGCGATCGTCCCCGCCGCGGATGCCGACGCTGCCGTGGAGATTCTGGCCGAGCATCACCCGGGCGCGGCGGTGATCGGCAAGGTCACCGATCGGGCCGGGGTCGTGTCTCTGCCCGGACTGCGAATCGAGGGGGACTCGGACGGCCTGCACGCGGCCTAGGTCCGGGCGCGGACACAAAGGCCGCAGACGAACACAGCAGGCGGGGCGCGCGATGCCGGAGTGGCGCAAAATAGGGGCCAGCGGATGAGCACCCTGGTCGGCACGAGTCTCAACGGGCGCTACCGGCTCGAGGCGCGGATCGGAGCCGGAGGCATGTCCACGGTCTATCGCGCGATGGACCAGACGCTGGAGCGCCAGGTCGCGGTCAAGCTGATGAACCGCGAGGTGGCCGGCGACTCGGACCTGCTGGAGCGCTTTCGCCGCGAGGCTCGGGCCGTGGCCCAGCTCTCGCATCCCCACATCGTCGGTGTGATCGATGCCGGCGAGGACGATCACCGGCCCTACATCGTCTTCGAGTACGTCGAGGGCGAGACGCTCAAGGAGAGGATCCGCCGCCTGGGCCGGCTGCCGGTCAGCGAGGCCGTCGCCTACTCGATCGAGATTGCCCGGGCATTGGGTGCGGCCCACGCGCGGCACATAGTCCACCGGGATGTCAAGCCCCAGAACGTGCTCATCGACGAGGAGGGCTCGGCCAAGGTCACCGACTTCGGGATCGCCCGCACGATGGAGGAGGACGGCCTGACCGCCGACGGACGCGTGATCGGGACCACGGACTACGTATCCCCCGAACAGGCCCTGGGCCGGCCCGTGACCGGCCAGTCCGATCTCTACTCGCTCGGCGTCGTGCTCTACGAGATGCTGACCGGAGAGGTGCCGTTCATGGGCGAGAGCCAGGTCGCGGTGGCCATGAAGCACGTCCGCGAGGAGCTCCCCGACGTCCAGCTCAAGCGACCCGAGATCTCCGCCGCCCTGGCCTCGATCGTCGACACGGCGACCGCCAAGCGCGAGGAGGATCGCTACGCCGACGACGCCGAGTTGATCGCCGACCTCGAGGACGTGCTGGCGATGGAGACAGCGCGGTCCGGGGTCGCCTCGCCCGAGGTCACGACGGTCCTGCGCACCCTGCCCCGCCGGGCCCGGTCACACCTGCCCTATCGCCTGCGCCATCCGGCGATGCTCGGCCTCGTGCTGGCCGCGGTGCTGGTCGGGCTGGGCGCGGGCGCCCTGTACCTGGCCGGTCGCACCCACCACGGCACCGGCAACCTGCCCCAGGCCCCGCCGCCGGCCACGCATCATCAGGTCGGCCTGTGCGCGAGCTGTGCCCACGACTACAACCCGCTGGCCACCAGCGGACCCAAGGACCAGCACCCGGGTCAGACCGGGCTGGCCATCGACGCCGACGTCAACACCGCGTGGACGACGGAGACCTACTTCGCGGGCTTGGGCAAGCCGGGCGTCGGCCTGTACGTGACTGCCAACCCCGGCGTGGCCGCGCGCTCACTCGTGCTCGACACCGGCACGCCCGGCTACACGGTGGTCATCTACGGGCGCAAGACGCGTCCCAACCCCGCCGTCTTTGACCCGGGCCCCAGCGGCTGGGTTCGCGTCGGGGGGGCGGCGTCGGTCAACCACAAGCAGAACATCGCCCTGCACACGGCCGGCGTGCGCTACCGCTACTACCTGGTCTGGATCACCAGCCTCGGCAATCACCAGGCGGTGGCCATCAACGAGCTCGCGCTCTACACCTAGCGTTCTTGCCTCGGCCCCCAAGGCTCATCGGTAACTGGCTGAGGTGAGCGGCCGGAGGCGTTCGATTTCACGCCAATATGGCGGCAAATTGAACGCGGTCGGTCAACGAGAGCCCGGTTTAGTACTTGTGGCCGCGCTCGGCCTCGTACCGGGCCCGGGCGAGACCCACGAGCCGGTCGAGCAGCTCGCTGTAGGGCAGGCCGCTGGCCGTGAACAGCGAGCCGAACACGCTGGTCTCCGTGAATCCGGGCATCGTGTTGAGCTCGTTGACGAGCACGGTGTCGTCGCCGAGCAGGAAGAAGTCGACGCGGGCCAGCCCCGCGCAGC
>DASXHG010000106.1:0-1789 GCA_036488625.1 Solirubrobacteraceae bacterium
GATTCGGGTGGACGTCGAGGTATCGACGGAACGCAATCCGAGGCAGGCTGACCGCAGCGAGCGGGTGGAGCTCACGGTCAGATCCCGGGGTCCCGCCATCAGGGCGGAGGCGGCCGCCGACGACCGGTACGCGGCCCTCGATCTCGCCTTCACCAAGCTCGAAGGACGGCTGCGCAAGGCCGCGGAGCGACGCAAGGTCCGCAAGGGCGACGTGACCGTGCGGTCCACCGACGCGCTGGCGGCGGTGGCGGCGGCCCCGGCCGAGGCGAGCGCGATGGCGGCGGACTCGGTGGTGCTGTCCGACGTCGCCATCCCGGCCATCCCCGCCCCCGACGCGGCCGCCATGCTCAAGGGCACGCCGGTCGGGCGCAAGGCGAACGACCGCGCGAACGGGCGGGCCAACGGGCACCGCCGCGGCGAGACGGTAGTGCCGCTGCCCTCGATGTCGGAGGATGACGCCGACGACGACTACGACCTGGCCGGCTTCCGCAACGGCGCCGAGGCCGAGGCGGGCGTCTCCGGCCTGCTGCCGATCCAGATGGAGGGCGACGGCCCCCTGGTGGTGCGGGAGAAATTCCACGCCTCGCAGGCGATGACGATCGACCAGGCGCTGTTCGAGATGGAATTGGTCGGGCACGCCTTCTTCGCCTATCACGACAGCGATTGCGGCAAGTTCAGCGTGGTCTACCGTCGCCGCGGCTACGACTACGGTGTCATCCGCCTCGTCGACGAATAGTCACGGGCACTAGCTCAGAGCACCCCCGACAAGTAACCTCAAGCAGAGGGAAAGTAACCTTAAGTGGCTGCAAGATAACCCGAGCCGATCTTTTGCAACATGAACCACAGGCTCTCACCCCAGCCACAGGGGAGCTCTACCCCGGAGCCATAGCTACGCTCTAACCCCAGCCACAGCGTGGAGGGTGCCCGCCTTTGGGTGCCCTCCCGCTAGGGGATGGGGGCGGGAGCCCCAGGCGGGATAACTGTCCCTCCCGCGGGCAGCGCACTCCCCGCGCACGCAACACAGAAAGGAAGCCCCGTGACCGACGGGTCAGCCAGGAAGACGCTCGGAAGCGTCAGCCTCTCCACCCCCCCGACAGTGCCAGCCCCTGCTCCGGCCTCGGCGCCGTCGGCGGCTTCGGCCCGGACGGCGGCGGACGCGGAAACGGTGCCCGGTGGCGACCCGATCCGGGTGCTGATCGCGGACGACCACGCCCTCTTCCGCCGTGGCCTGGAGATGGTTCTTGGCGAGGACCCGGGCATTGAACTCGTCGGCCAGGCCTCCGACGGCGCCGAGGCAGTGCAGCTGGCGGGCGAGGCGCTGCCGGACGTGGTGCTGATGGACATCCGGATGCCGAAGATCACCGGCATCGAGGCCGCCAGGCAGATGAAGGACATCGCACCGTCGGCCAAGATCGTGATCCTGACGATCAGCGACGAGGAGGAGGACCTGTTCGAGGCGATCAGGTCGGGCGCGAGCGGCTACCTGCTCAAGGACATCCCGCTCGACGAGCTGGCCGACTCGGTCCGCGCCGTGCACGGCGGCCAGTCCCTCATCAACCCGTCGATGGCGGGCAAGCTGCTCAGCGAGTTCGCCACCCTGGCCCGCAGGGACGCGGAGGAGGAGCCGGCCAAGCACGCGCCAGCGCCCAAGCTCACCGACCGCGAGATGGAGGTGCTCCGCCTGGTGGCGCGCGGCATGAACAACCGCGACATCGCCAAGGAGCTGTTCATCTCCGAGAACACGGTCAAGAACCACGTGCGGAACATCCTCGAGAAGCTCCAGATCCAC
>DASXHG010000344.1:0-5934 GCA_036488625.1 Solirubrobacteraceae bacterium
CGAGTTCTTTCCTCCCAAGACCGATGACGGCGAGCGTGTCCTGGGGGCTGCGCTCGAGTCACTGCGGCAGTTCGAGCCCGACTTCGTGTCGGTCACGTACGGGGCGGGCGGCTCGACCCGCGACCGCACCGTCAAGCTGACCAAGTGGATCAAGCAGGAGCTCGGGATCGAGGCCATGGCTCACCTGACCTGTGTTGGCGCCTCGCGAGCCGATCTCGAGAAGGTGCTGACCGAGATCGAGGCGGCCGGAGTCGAGAACGTCCTGGCACTGCGCGGCGATCCACCGCGCGGCGAGACCGAGTGGACCCCGCATCCCGAGGGCCTGCGCTACTCGACCGAGCTGGTCGAGTTCATCCGCAGCCGGCATCAATTCGCGGTCGGTGCGGCCTGCTTCCCCGAGGTCCACGCCGAGGCCCCGGACATGGCCAGCGACATCGCCTTTCTCAAACGCAAGGTCGAGGCCGGGGCGTCGTTTCTGATCACCAACCTGTTCTTCGATAACGAGCTCTATTTCCGCTTCGTCGACGAGGCGCGGGCCGCCGGCATCGAGGTCCCGATCGTCCCCGGGATCATGCCCATCACCAACGCCGCGCAGATCAAGACGATCACCGGCATGTGCGGGGCCAGCCTCCCGGCCGAGCTGCTGTCCCAGCTCGAGCTACGGGCCGGCAACGCCGACGCGGTGCTCGAGCTCGGCGTCTCCTACGCGACGCTGCAATGCGCCGAGCTGCTGGCCCGCGGCGCCCCGGGCATTCACTTCTACACCCTGAACCGCTCCCCGGCCACGCGGGCCATCCTGTCGGCGCTGAAGCTGCTGCGACCGTGGGTGGCGCGCGACGTGGTCCGGACCGCGGCCTGACCCTGCACGACGTGGCGCGGACCGCGGCCTGACCCCGCGCGCCGCCTGACCCGGTCCCTCTAGGGCGGTGAGGGCGGCGTTATCTCCAGGCCCTGGGCGACCATCGGCCGCCCGTCCTGCTGGTAGCGGATGTCGATCTCGTCATTGCGCTTGTAGGTCCCGATCCCCCAGAAGCCGAGGAGCCAGGCGCGGAGGCCGAGCTTCTGGTGAACGAGCTCCCGCGTGAACACGAGCTCGCCGCTCGAGACCCGGTAGTCGCGGCCGAGCTCCTGGGGCACTCCGTTGACGAACACCTGATACGGAGTGCGAACCCCCGGCGGCAGCCTGACCCGCCATTCCTTCACGATGACTCCAGATCGGCCGGGAGCAGCGACAGCACCGTGACGTCGAGGCGCTGGCCGCGCTCGCGCACGTAGGCGCGGAGCACGCCCTCCTCGATGAATCCGGCCCGCCGAGCGGCGCTGATCATCCGCACATTGTGAGGCTCGGTGAGCAGCTCGAGGCGCTGCAGGCCACAGGTCCCAAAAAGCCAGCGGGCCAGTACCGGCAGCGCCGCTGAGGCCAGGCCCCGCCCGCGCTCACCCGGCGTCACCCAGATCCCCGCCTCGACCCGAAGGTGATCCCAGTCGACGCGGTGGACGTCGATCTGACCGCGGAGGACGTCATCGCCGGCGAGCACGATTGTGAACCGCACGCCTGATCCGTCGCGCCGGCGCGCCTCGGCCTCCTCGATCCGGCGACCGAGCTCGGCGCCGCTCGGTGGCCGCTCGAGCCCCAGGCGGATGAACAGCTCGGGGTCCTCCTGATGCGCGATCAGGACCTCGGGAATGTCGCGCTCGGCCTCGAACCGGAGGGCGACCCGATCGCCGGTCAGCGGCGCGTCCAGTGGCGGAAACGACGGCATGTCGGAGGCTGACCGTACTCTGACGGAGCGATGGACTACGCCAACGAGATCAGCTACCGGATCCGGCGCTCGGAGCGTGCGCGCCGCGTCCGCGTCACCGTCGCAGCCGACCGCGGCGTCGAGGTCGTGCTCCCCCGCCGGGCCTCGGAACGAGCGGCGGCGGCGGCCGTGCGGGAGCTCCGACCCTGGATCGAGCGCCGCATGCGCGAGGTCGAGCACGCCCAGGCGACCGTGGCCGCGCGCGGAGACTCGGTTCCGTACCTGGGTCAGGTCCTCGAGCTACGCGGCGAACCCGGACGGACCCGTGTCCATCGGCGCGGAGACATCCTGCTCACCCCGGTCGCCGAGGAGCGGGCGCCGGCGCTCGAGCGCTGGTACCGGCGCGCTGCCCAGGCTGAGATCGCTCCTCGTCTGAACTCCGCCTGCGCGCAGGCCGGAACCAGCTATGAGCGCCTCACCATCCGCGGTCAGAAGACCCGCTGGGGAAGCTGCTCGCTTTCGGGAACCATGAGCTTCAACTGGCGGCTCCTGCTCGGCCCCGAGCAGGTTCTGGACTACGTGATCTGGCATGAGGTCTGCCACCTCGAGATCATGGATCACTCGCCGCGGTTCTGGTCGCTGCTGGCCAGCCGGTACCCGGATTACAAGGCGCAGAGCACATGGTTGCGCCGCTACGGCGCCACGCTGGTTCTGTAGGCGCGGAAAGCTCAGAAGGCCCGCTGCAACCGCCGCTCAGGCCAGCGCGCGACGCAGGGCGGTGTAGGGCGTCTCGCCCTTGGCGGGGCTGATCAGCTCACGACGCACCCGCCCGCGGTAGGCCACAACCGATCCGTCACCGTGCACGTCCAGACCGGCGCGGACACTGGGGACAAGGCGCTCGGGACCGGCCAGCTCGAGCCGGGCCACAACCTGCTCTTCGGGCTCAAAGCGCTTGATCTTCGTGTCCAGGACTCGCCCCGGGGCCTCGCCGGCGAGCTCGTGGGCGCGCTCCTCGAGCCGCGCCAGGGCATCGGGCAGAGCCGCGAACGTCGCGCGCTCCACGCGCGGTCCGAAGCGGACGGTCAGCTTCCAGCGCGCCCTCACGCGCCGATCATGTCAGGCGTGAGCGGGTCTCGGTTAGGCGGCGGCGGAGTGGCTCTGGCGCGCGAGCTCGATCTCGAGCTCAAGCACCTGGCCGCGCCGGAGCACGTCGACCGGACCGACCGCGAGGCGGGCCATGACCTTGCGGATGGCTTTGTTGTCGGCCAGCATCGAGGCCCGAAAGCGCTTGATCCCGCGCTCGCGAGCCGCCGCGGCCAGGCGCGACATCAGCTCGCCGGCCAGGCCCTGGCGGTGAAACGCGTCATCGACGCCGACGGCGAACTCCGCCGTGTCGGGCTGCTCGCCAAGGCGGATGAACCGGGCCACGCCCACGATGTGACCGGTCGCCGGGCACGTGGCGACGAGCGCGAAGTGGTTCGAGCCATCGACATCGGCCAGGTAGCGCGCGTCGGCGTCGCTCAAGCGGGGCTTGACGCCCAAAAAGCGGCGATAGCGCGATTCGTCGGACAGACCCAGGTGGTAGGTCTGCAGCCGCGTTCCGTCCTCGGACCGGATCGGCCGGATGTCGACGACGCGGTGATCGTTGAGCAGGTGGAGAGCCACGCACACCACGATACGGGGGAACATGTGTTCGTACTGTGCAACCCGTCACACCATTCGGGAAGAACCGTTTTCGCCCCTTAGCCGGCCGGGCAGCGCTCGGCGCCCGGCCGGACCCGCGTGACTAGGAGCGCTGGTCGATGGGGACGTAATCCAAGCCCCGCTCGCCCGTGTAGATCTGGCGGGGGCGGGCGATCTTCTGCTCCGGATCGTCGATCATCTCCAGCCACTGGGCGATCCAGCCGCTGGTGCGCCCGATCGCGAACAGCACCGGGAACATCTCCACCGGCATCCCCAGGGCCTCGTAGATCAGGCCCGAGTAGAAGTCGACGTTCGGATACAGCTTGCGGGACACGAAGTAGTCGTCCTCGAGGGCGATCTTCTCCACCTCGGTGGCGATCTCGAGCAACGGGTTCTTGCCCGTGACCTCGAACACCTCCTCGACCGCGGTCTTGATGATCTTGGCCCGGGGGTCGAAGTTCTTGTACACGCGGTGACCAAAGCCCATCAGCTTCTCGTCACCGTCCTTGACGCCCTGCATGAAGTCGCGGATGTTCTCCTTCTTCTCGATCCGGCGCAGCATTCGCAGCACGGCCTCGTTGGCGCCGCCGTGCAGCGGTCCGTAGAGGGCGGCTACGCCGGCGGCGACGGCCGAGTAGGGATCGACCTGCGAGGAGCCGACGCTGCGCACGGCACTCGTGGAGCAGTTCTGCTCGTGATCGGCGTGGAGGATGAACAGCACATCGAGGGCGTGCTCGAGCCGCGGATCGGGCTCGTACTTGAGCTCGGCCACCTTGTAGATCATGGACAGGAAGTTGCCCGGGTAGGTCAGGTCGTTGTCGGGATAGACGTAGGGCATCCCGCGGTTGTGGCGGTAGGAGAAGGCGGCCAGCGTCGGCATCTTGGCCAGCAGGCGGATGATCTGCAGGTGGCGGGTGTCGGCGTCCTTGATCGACGCCGCCTCGGGATAGAAGGTCGACAGAGCGCCGACCGAGGCCAGCAGCATCCCCATCGGGTGGGCGTCGTAGCGGAAGCCCTGCATGAACTCCTTCACGTTCTCGTGCACGAACGTGTGGATCGTGATCTCCTGATCCCAATCCTCGAGCTGTTTGGTGGTCGGGAGCTCGCCGTTGATGAGCAGGTAGGCGACCTCGAGGTAGGTTGATTTCTCGGCCAGTTGCTCGATCGGGTAGCCGCGGTACTCGAGCACGCCCTTCTCGCCGTCGATGAAGGTGATGGCCGAGCGGCACGAGGCCGTGGCCATGAAGGCGGGGTCATAGGTCATGAGGCCGAAGTCGTCCTCATGGGTCTTGATCTTGCGCAGCTCGGTGGCCCGGATCGTGTTGTCCTCGATCGGGATCTCGTACTGCTTGCCCGTCCGGTTGTCGGTGACCGTGAGGGTGTCGCCGGAGGTGGCTACGCCACCGTCGTCGGAAGTCTGCTGGGTCTCGGTCGTCATGGCACTCCTTCGCGCACTGATATGGGCGGGCTCCGTCGCCCGTCGCGCCGGGCAGGCGACCCGCCTTGGATGCTAATACCCCGGGAGTCAGACCGGTACGCCCGAGGCGGGAAGGCGGGGCCGGCCGGTACGGACGCTGACCGCCGAGACTCCACACAGCATGGATGCCGTGCGAGGGAGCCCAGGCCGGGACCGCACCGGATCGGGACCGGGGCGGCCGGGGGGTGACTACGGGTCGGTGAGAATCGCGGCCAGGATCGTGATCACGACGAGCACCACGCTGATCGTCATCACGCCCCGGGCACCGCGCTCGTTGCCCGGGAACTCGGGCTGGGTCAGCCCGATCCCGGCCAGGGCGACGGCCCAAACGACCAGCACCGCGCCGGCGATGTAGAACGGGACCTTCGAGGGCTCCGAGGCGGCGAACAGGAGGCTCAACATCGGGCGGGACGCTATCCGATTTCGCGGCTCGCCGATGCCGATCGGTAGCGGCTGGCCGTGGCCGCGCGCTGCCCCTGGTAATGGCTGCCCAGCTCGGGACTCCCGTACGGGCGCAGGGCCGGGCGGTCGAGCATCATGAATGACAGCTGAGCGATCTCGAGCCCCGGGTAGAGCTTGATCGGGACCCGCGTCAGGTTGTTCAGCTCCAGGGTCAATGTGCCCTTCCAACCCGGGTCACAGAAACCGGCCGTGGCATGGACGATCAGGCCGAGGCGACCCAGCGACGACTTGCCCTCGATCCGGGCCACGATGTCATCGGATAGCTCGACCCACTCGAGCGTGCGCCCGAGGCAGAACTCGCCGGGGTGGATCACGAACGACTCCTCCGCCCCGATCACGACCTCCTCGGTCAGACCGGAGGGAGGCTCACGCAGGTCGATCGCCGACGCTCGATGGTTGTGGAACACGCGGAACGAGTCGCCGAGGCGCAGATCGACACTGGCCGGCTGGACCAGGCCCGGATCCCACGGATCGATCGAGATCCGGCCCTCCTGCACGAACTGAATGATGGTCCCGTCCGACAGGACCGACGCGGTGCTGGCGCTCATGGCTGATGAGTGTGCCAGCGCG
>DASXHG010000129.1:0-4493 GCA_036488625.1 Solirubrobacteraceae bacterium
GCCATGGCGAAGATCGTGGCCAGGCCGGCGGTCAGGGCCACCGGGCGGCGCTCGATCCGGCGCTCGGGGCTGCGGTCATAGAAGGGCAGCAGGAAGAGCAGGATCATGCAGATCGTCGGGACACCGATCGTCGCCATGTCCGTGAACTTGGGGACGTTCTTCATGACCCGGAGGACCTCGAAGAGGAAGAAGAAGTACCAGTCCGGGCGGGGGACGTAGGTGGTCGTGGTCGGATCGGCCTTCGGACCCAGCTCGGCCCCGAACATGGCGGCCAGGAAGATGATCACGAGCATCACGATCACGGCCATGATCGAGTCCTTGGCCACCGCGTAGGGGAAGAAGGGCTTCCCCTCGTTCTTCAGGATCGAGTACTCGCGGAGGTAGGCCTCCTTCTCGGCCTGATTCATACGCGCTCCTCGCGCATCTCGACCTCTTCCTCGGCCTTGATCCACGGCGGGGCGGAGATGCCGAGCTTGGTGATCAGGTAGAGGTGGGCGCCGATCAGAGCAGCGATCAGCCCCGGAATTAACAACATATGGATGGCGTAGAACCGCGACAGCGTAGTCGCCCCGAACTCCGGCCCGGCGCGGAGGAAGTCGCTCAGGTAGGGGCCGATGAACGGACCCGTGCCATTGATGTTCACGCCCACGATCGTCGCCCAGTAGGAGCGCTGATCGAAGGGAAGCAGGTAGCCCGTGAAGCCCATGGCCAGGGTCAGGATGAGCAGGACGACGCCGATGATCCAGGTCAGCTCGCGCGGATACTTATAGGCGCCGAAGAAGAACACGCGCGCCATGTGCAGGAAGATCAGGATGATCATCACCGAGGCGCCCCACTTGTGCATCGCGCGCACAAGCTGTCCGAGGAACGCGTCGTCGGTGATGTAGCGGACCGACTCGTAGGCGCCCCCGGTGGCATCGGGGCGGTAGAACATGGCCAGGAAAACGCCGGTCACCGCCTGGTTGAGGAAGGCGAACATGGTCGCCGACCCCAGCGTGTAGAACCAGTTGATCCCCTTCGGGACCTTGCGGAACAACAGCCAGCGGATGCCGGGCGACAGCGAGGTGCGCTCGTCGATCCAATCCACGACGTCGACTCCGGCGTCGATGGCGACCTCGAGCGGGGTCGTCGGGGCGTCGCCGTTGCCGTTGCCGTTTTCGCCCGGCCGCTTGGGCCGGGGCTTGAGAGCCTTGGGAAGGGGAGGGGCGGGAAGCTTGGGCATCTAGATCACGAGCCGGGGAGCACCGAGGTGTCGAACCGCGCCGGGTACAGATATTGCCCGATGCCGTCGAGCGGCTGACCGGGGTCGCGGGCGGAGAAGCGCTGCAGCTCGGAGTTGACCGAGTACCGCGGGCCGATCTCGACCAACCCGGTGGACGAGTTGACGCGGGTGTAGAAGCGATCGAGGGGCCGCACCGGGGGGCCACCGGCGACCATGCCCCGGAAGTCGTAGACACCGCCGTGGCACGGACAGATGAAGCGCGAAGCGGCGGCGACGAAGCGGACCGGGCAGCCGAGATGCATGCAGCGCGAGGAGAGGGCGACGAAGTGGTTGTACTGGTCCTCCTTCTCGGTGTCGATGGCCGGGTTGCGAGCACGCACGTAGGCGATCGACTTGCCGGCCTCGCCGATCCCGGGGACGATCGTTATGACCCGCACCGTGTAGGTGCTGTCAGGGAAGTCGCTCGCGGGACCGATCGCCTGCCAGTCGAAGGGGACCCGGCTGAACAGCGGCCCGAGGGCAAAGCCCAGGGCCGGCAGGCCGAAAGCGCCCGCGGCAACCAGCCCAGCGCCCTGGGTGACGACGTTCATAAACCGCCGCCGAGTCACCGTCTCGCCCTCGAAGGCGCCCGGCATCTGGCGGTCGGTCGTGTACTTCGATTTACCCGCTTTGTGTCTGTCTTCCACTGTGGCCTCGATCAAGAACAGCTAAGTCTCGAGGCATCGTACCGATCAACGAGGCCCGGCCGTCACGTGGTCGGCAGGGCCGCAGATCGAAGCAGTGCGGCCCGGGCGGCGGGGTGCTCTGAGCGGGCCAGGGCCTTGGCTTCCTCGTGCTCGGAGCCCCCGCCCCAGCCGATTGCGCGGGCCCCCGCTGCCCACACGGCGGCGGCCAGCTCCGGGTCCCGACGGGCCTGCGCCTGCGCCTGCAGGGAGATCAGGTCGGCCAGCTCGGCCACGGCCTCCAGGTCGCCGAGCTCGGCCAGACGAGCCAGTCCGCCGGCGTAGAGCCGGTCGCCGAGCAGGAGCCGCAGGTCGGGATCCTCGGTGGCGAACACCCGGGGCGCGCCGTAATGCAGGCGCGTGCCCTCATAGATCATCTCCAGCAGCACTTCGTAGTCGCCCTCGCGGCCCGAGGCCCGTGGGCCGGCGGCGGCGTGCTGGGCGGGACCCGAATCGCGCTCGTCGGCGGCATCGGGCGCTGGCTCGCGCAGGGCTGAGGCCACGCTGCCCCCCTCCTCGCGCAGGGCGGCGAACAGGGCCCGCTGGCCGTCGGCCGCGCTCCTCACCGCGCGGCCACCGCGGCGAACGCCTCGCGGGCGGCGGAGAGGGTCCGGTCGAGATGCTCCTGACCATGCGCCAGGGAGGGAAACCAGGCCTCGAACTGCGAGGCGGGTGGGTACACGCCGCGGGCCAGCAGTTCGCGGCACCAGAGCCCGTAGGCGTCGAGGTCGGCGGCGGCCGCGCCGGCGTAGTCGTGCACCGAGCCCGAGGTGAAGAACACGGTCATCAGGCCGGGGAGGCTCTTGATCTGCACGGGCACCCCGTGTTCGTCTGCCGCCTCCCGCATCCCCCCGGCCAGGGCCTCGGTGGTGGACGCCAGGCGGTCGTAGGCGCCGGCATCGAGCCGGGCCAGCGTGGCCAGCGCTGCGGCCACGGCAAGCGGATTTCCCGACAGGGTGCCAGCCTGGTACACGTCGCCGGCGGGCGCGATGCGCTCCATCAGCTCACACGGGCCGCCGTAGGCAGCGGCGGGCATGCCGCCGCCGATGATCTTGCCCAGGATGGTCAGGTCGGGGAGGACACCGAACCGCTCCTGTGCACCCCCGGGGCCGACCCGGAAGCCGCTGATCACCTCGTCAAAGATCAACAGCGCGCCCGACGCGTCGGCCAGCTCGCGCAGCAGTTCCAAGAAGCCGGGCTCGGGCGGGACGACACCCATGTTGGCCGGCACCGGTTCGGCCAGGATCGCCGCCGGCGAGTGGCGATCGACCGCGGCGTGAACGGCGGCGGGGTCGTTCCAGGGCACGATCACCGTCGCCGCCGCGGCGGCGGCGGGAACGCCCGGACTGGCCGGGATGCCCTGCGTGGCCAGCCCGGAGCCGGCCTCGGCGAGCAGCCCGTCTACGTGACCGTGGTAAGCGCCGGCGAACTTGACCAGCTTGTCGCGTCCGGTGCAGGCTCGGGCCAGCCGGATCGCGCTCATCGTGGCCTCCGTCCCCGAGGAGGTCATGCGCAGCATCTGCACCGACGGCACCCGCTCGACGACGGCCGCCGCCAGGTCAACCTCTCCTGCGGTCGGCGCCCCGTAGGTCGTCCCGCGCTCCGCCGCCTCACAGACGGCGGCGACGACCGAGGGCTCGGCGTGGCCGAGAATCAGCGGTCCCCACGAACAGACCCAGTCGACGTATTCGTTGCCGTCCACATCGCGGATCAGCGCCCCGTGGCCCGATTGGATGAAGATCGGCGAACGTGAGATTGCCCCCATCGCCCGGACGGGCGAGTTGACCCCGCCGGGGAGCAGGCGCAGCGCCCGGGCGTAGAGCTCGGCGGAGCGGCTGGAGCTCGGGACCCGTTCGACCGCGCTCACACGCCGGCGTGCTCGCGTTCCCAGGCGCGGTAGTCGCCGGTGAAGTAGAGCAGTCGGATCTTCTTGAATTCTGTGGACGAGTACAGCGTCGCGCGGTCCCCGATTCCGGTGTCGGCGGCGATCGAGTCGAGGATCGCGTCGCACTCGTCCTTGGAGCGGCCATGAGCCATGGTGAACACCGAATAGGGCCAGTCGGGGTAGGTCGGCCGCTGGTAGCAGTGCGAGATGCCCCGGAAGGAAGCCATTCGCTTGCCCAGGTCCAGGATCCGCTCGTCGGGGACGTTCCAGACGCCCATCCCGTTGGCGCTGAACCCCGCCCGGCGGTGGAACAGGATCGCGGCCACGCGGCGCAACAGACGGCGCTCCTGCATGCCGCGTAGATGCTCGAGCAGCCGCTCCTGGGGGAGGCCGAGCTTGGCCGCGGCGGGGGCGTAGGGCTCAGAGACGACGGGCATGTCGCCCTGCGTGGCCCGGATCACGGCGCGGTCAAACTCGTCGTAGGGCTGAGCCTCGATCTCGGCCGGCTCGGCGGCCTCGGCGGCCTGAGCCAGCGCGTCGGTGCCGCCCTCCATCTCCAGGTCCATGCGGATCTTGAACAGCTTCAGCGTCGGCAGCTGCCGGACCGACTCCGCGCCAGCCAGCTTGGCCAGGGCCGCGAGTGTCCCCTCGAGCCCGAGCGGCG
>DASXHG010000009.1:0-2901 GCA_036488625.1 Solirubrobacteraceae bacterium
CCTCGGTTGGGCTGAGGATGAGACAACACGGAGAGTTGCCGATGTCCGAAGTTGCCGGTCCGGGACACTCCCCGGCCCGGGTGCTGTTGATAGAGCAGGATCCACGGACGGCGATGCTGATCGGCGAGATGCTGCGCGCGGGCTGGACGCAGAGCCTGATCATCAGCCACGCCTCGCGCGTGACCGAGGCCAGCCAGGAACTGCGCGATCACGGCGCCACCTGCGTGCTGCTGGACATCTCTGACGACGCGGACTCGCTGAACGCCCTCGAGCATCTCGCCGCCGCCAATCCCAGCGTCCCGATCATCGTGCTCTCGAGCCGGGCCGGGGAGGAGTTCGGTCTCACCGCGGTCAAGGCCGGAGCCCAGGACTTCCTGCGCACCGCGGAGCTGAATCCGGGTGCGCTGGCGCGGTCGATCAGCTACGCGCTGGAGCGCAAGCGCTCCGAGGTCGAGCTCGCCCATCAGGCCCTCCATGATCCGCTCACCGAGCTGCCCAACCGCGCCCTGTTCAGCGACCGGCTGAGCGTCGCCCTGGATCGCGCGCGCCGTACGGGCGCGCCGGTGGCGGTGTTGTTCCTGGACGTCGACAGCTTCAAGTACATCAACGACTCCCACGGCCACCAGGCCGGCGATCAACTCCTCACCGTCCTCGCCGAGCGCTTTCGCGAGATGCTGCGGCCGATGGACACCGTGGCCCGGTTCGGGGGCGACGAGTTCACCTTCCTGTTCGAGGAGCTCGAGTCCGAGCGCGAGGCGATCCTGATCGCCGACCGGATCAGCCAGTCGGCCCGCCAGCCCGTGATCCTGGGCAGCGACGAGGGTGAAACAACGGTGCAGGTCAGCATTGGCATCTCGATCGTGACCGATCCGTCGGTCACTCCCGACAGCGTCATCCGCGACGCCGACGTGGCCATGTACCGGGCCAAGGAGCTCGGCGGTGACCGCTTCGAGCTCTACGACGAGACCGCCCGCGTCCGGGCCTCGCGCCGGCTCGATCTCGAGAACGCGCTGCGACGGGCCGTCGATCACTCCGAGCTCCGTGTCCATTACCAGCCGCGCGTGTCGCTGAGCGGCGAGACCGGGCTGATCGGGTTCGAGGCGCTGGTCCGCTGGGAGCACCCCGACCGGGGCCTGATCCCGGCCGAGGAGTTCGTCGAGCTGGCCGAGGACACGGGTCTGATCGTCCCCATCGGCGAGTGGGTGCTCGAACAGGCCCTGGGCCACATCGCGCGCTGGCGCCAGTCTCGCCCCGGGGTGACGATCTCGGTCAATCTGTCCGCGCGTCAGCTCGAGAGCCCCGGGCTGGCCGCTCACCTCGACGCCGCCGTGCGCGCCATCGGCGCCGACCCGGGGGTGCTGTGTCTGGAGGTGACCGAGGACGCCGTCGAGCACAACCCCGAGCTGGCCTTTCGTACCCTCACCGCGCTGCGGGCGATCGGAGTCAAGCTGGCCCTCGACGACTTCGGCATCGGTCACTCGTCGATCGCCGGTCTGCGTGACCTGCCCCTGGATTCGGTGAACATCGACCGCTCGTTTGTCTCCACCCTGGGCAGCGACCCGGAAGGCGCGGCCGTGGTCGGAGCCCTGGTCGAGCTCGGCCACGCACTCGGCCTCAGCGTCGTCGCCGAGGGCGTCGAGACCGATGAGCAGCTGGCCCGGGTCCGCGACCTCGGCTGCGACGGTGCCCAGGGGTACCTGTTCAGCCGGCCGTTGCCCGTCGACGGCGTGCACGCGCTGCTCGGACCGACCTAGCGAGCGCGCTCACGCCCGCAGGACGAACCCCGCGCCGCGCAGGGTGCGGATCAGGGGCGGATCACCGAGCTTGCGGCGCAGGCGGGTCACGTAGCGGTCGACGACGTTGTCCTCCGCCGCTCCGCCCCAGATCTCATCGATCGCTCGATCCCGGGTGACGGTTCGCCCTGGCTCGCGGAGCAGCAGCTCGAGCAGCGCGGTCTCGCGCCCGGTGAGCTCGATCGTGCGCCCGCCGCGGGTCGCCGTTCGTGCGCTCACCTCGAGGGTCAGATCGGCATAGGCGAGCCGTTCGTCGGCGGTCTTGCCCCGTCGAGTCAGGGCCCGCAGACGGGCGATCAGCTCCTGGATCGCAAACGGCTTGACCAGGTAATCGTCCGCGCCTGCCTCGAGTCCGGCCACGCGGTCAGACACCGCGTCGCGCGCGGTCAGCATCAGGATCGGGGTCGGCAGGCCCCGGCTGCGCAGCCGCCGGCAGACCGACAGTCCGTCCATGGCCGGCATCGCAACGTCGAGCACGATCACGTCGGGAGCCGAGCGCTCGGCCGCCAGCAGCGCCGCGCCGCCGTCGGGCGCGACCGTGACCTCGAAGCCCTCGGCGCTCAGCGAGCGGTGAAGCATGCGGCGCAGGGGTGGATCGTCGTCGACGACCAGCACCCGCTCGCGCGAAGCTTGCTCATCCACCGGCCACGTCGCGGCGGATGAAAACCAGGAAGGCGGCCAGCAGCGACGGCACGCCGTACATCGCGCACACCCAGGCGGCGCGGATGATCGGTGACCAGTCGATCGGCGTCCGCAGCAGCCCCTGCCAGGCGTTGAACTGGGTGCTGAGCAGGTAGGGCTGCAGGCCGCTCAGCCCGGGCAGGATGCCGACGAGCTGAAACAGCAGCGAGACCATCAGGGTGCCGACGACGGCCGCGGCACTGTTTCGGGTCACCGCCGACAGCAGCAGCCCGATGCAGACGACGCAGATGATTGGGATCAGGTACACGAGCAGGCTCGCGTAGACCAGCTCGAGCGCCTTGGGGGCAGACACGATCGTCCCCGACAGGCTCTGCAGGGAGTTGAAGCCCGATTGGATGCTGCCGGCGATCACGGCCACGGTGCCACTGAGGATGATGGCCAGGACGGCGTAGCTGGCCGCGGCCAG
>DASXHG010000016.1:0-7259 GCA_036488625.1 Solirubrobacteraceae bacterium
GCCCCGACCCGATCCGACAGGGCCGGGATCCGTGACGCCCAGGAGGCGAACAGCGCGCCGTTGACAAAGAACACGATGCGGATCGCCGCCAGCGGGCTGATCATGCCGACAGCACCTCGATGCCCAGCGATTGGTAAGGAGCCAGAATGACATCGTCGGCATCGGTGTCGGTGACCAGTTGCGTGACCGCTCTCAGTGGCGCCACCACGACCGGCATCGCCGTGCCGAGCTTGTCGTGGTCAGCCAGAGCAACGACCTCGGCCGCCCCGTCGATCATGGCCGCCTTGACGTGACGTTCCTCGAGGTCCATCGTCGTGACCCCGATCTCGGGGTGCAGCCCGCAGACGCCCAAAAAGACGATGTCGGCGCGGATCACCCGCATGGCCTCGACCGCCGCCGCTCCCACCGTGACCAGCGCATTCGGGCGCAGCGTCCCACCGACGACGGTGACGGTCAGGCCGGGCCGCTCAGCCAGGGCGAGGGCAATCAGAGGACTGGTGGTGATGATGCTGGCCTGCAGGTCGTCGCGGAGTGCCCGGGCCACCTCGAGCGTCGTCGTGCCGCCGTCGAACACGACCACCTGGCCATCCTCCACGATCGCCGCGGCGCGACGAGCAATCGACGCCTTCGCCTCCGGCGCCCGCCGGGCGCGAGAGGCAAACGAGGAGGCATCACCGTGACGCGGCAAGGCGCCGCCGTGCACGCGTCGGATCAGTCCGGCCTCGTCGAGCTCGCGCAAATCGCGGCGGACGGTGTCCGGGGAGACGTCGAGTTCCGCCGTCAGGTCAGAGGCGAGCACTCGGCCCTGGCTACGGAGGCGCTCGAGGATCAGCGATCGTCGCTCTTCGGTCAGCATCGTGCACGATCATACGCGCTTATGCCTGAACGTGCACGTTCACGCACAGTCCCCACCTCCGACCGACCGGCGGAGGACACTCCCCAGGGATGGGCGCGAGTTCAGACAGCGGCGTCGTAATTGGCGAGGACGGGATCGCCCGTTGCTGGTGGGCGGACTCGGCTCCCGAGTACCGGGCCTATCACGACGACGAATGGGGCTTTCCGGTCGCCGATGACACCCGCCTGTTCGAGAAGCTCACCCTCGAGGGCTTCCAGGCCGGCCTGTCGTGGCTGACCATCCTGCGCAAGCGTCCCGCGTTTCGGGCCGCGTTTGCGGACTTCGACTACGAGCGCGTGGCCCGCTTTGACGAGGAGGACGTCACGCGTCTGCTCGGCGACGCCGGGATCATCCGCCACCGGGGCAAGATCGAGGCGGCGATCAACAACGCCTCCCGCGCGCTGGAGCTGGTCGAGGCCGAGGGGTCGCTGGCCTCATATGTGTGGCGCTTCGAGCCCGAGCCGCGCACCGGGGGTCTCGACCGCGAACAACTCGCCGCGCGCACGACCAGCCCCGAGGCGACCGCTCTCGCCAAGGACCTCAAGCGCCGCGGCTGGCGCTTTGTCGGTCCGACCACGGTCTATGCCTTCATGCAGGCGATGGGGCTCGTCAATGACCATCTCGACGGCTGTGCCGCGCAGCCGCGGGCTCGGGCAGCGCGCGCGGACTTCACCCCTCCGTGAGGCCCGGCAGCGCGCCCGGCTTCACCCCCTCCGTGAGGCCGGGCGGGACCCGCGGCTTCACCCCTCGCTCGGGCGTCCGCTACTTGCGCAGGGCCTTGTAGGTGAGCACCGCGCTGGCGGCGCCGACAACGGCCGCGGCGGTGAACGCTCGCAGCACCCCGGGACGACCGCCGCCGACCTTCTCTCCGACGGCCTTGCCGACGGTCTTTACGCCGGCACTCATGCCGCTTGGGCCGCGAAGGCGAGGAGCCGTTGGATCCGGTCGAGCAGCTGTGGACTCATGTACCAGGACTGGTCGGCCTTCTCGACCAGCATCTCCAGGTAGTCGCTGAACTGCTCGGAGGTCCAGATCGCGGCCTCGATCCGGTCGAGCAGCTGGGGGCTCGGATACACGTCTTCACGAACACGCTCCGTCAGCATCTCGTAGTAGCGCTCCTGCGTAGCGGGCACGGCAACTCCTCTCTAGAGCAGGTCCCCGAGGGGGCCCAGGTTCAGGTTCAGGTCCTCGTCCTGCAATCCGAAGATCTCCTTGAGCTCGTCCATCCGCTCGGCCAGGGCCATGAACGTACGGCCAAGGCGCTCGATCTCGTCGGAACTCAGATTTCCGGCCTGCATCCGGTGCACGGCCTGGCGTTCCATCAGCTGGCGCAGGAGCTCGATGACCGTCAGGACGAGCTGGGCGAGGCCCTTCTCGAGCCCTTCAGGATCGGCCTCCACGCGCCGCGTGAGCGCCGACTCGATGCGCTCGAGCTCGCCCTCGGCAGGCCAGCTGGGAGGACCGGAGAGCAGCTTGTCAGGCATCGATTGGATCACCAACGAAGCTGTAAGGCGGCCAGGGTCCGGTGCAGACCAGCTCGGTGTCGTCGAGGCGGGCATCGAGGCCGGTCACCGCGTTTACGAACTGCTCTTGCGTCCCCTGGTCGATCAGGAAGGCCGCGCTGACCGGGACGGTGGCGCGGGTCAGGATCCGGTGACGCGAGGCGCGGGCGAAGCCGTCGAGTTGGGCATGAACCCGATCGGCTAGTTCGCGGGCCCGCCGTTGAGGAGCCAGCCGGGCACGCATGTACTCGGTCCCCGTATCGGCGCCAGCCGCCGCGCTCGGCTCCTCAGCGGGCCACACGCCGCGCACGCTGAGCTCCACGGCACCACGGACATTCTCGAGCTTGGCCATCAGCTCTTCGCGGCGAGTCTCGAGCCACTGCTCGACGTCCGCCGCGGTGGCGAGCAGGGTCCCGAAGCGCACGGGTAGGACGGGCCCCGACTTCATGGCTGACTCGATCACGTGCTCGAACTCCCACAGCGTCGCCTCGCTCAGTGGCGGGGGTTGATCGTGCTCGCTGACCATCACGACCAGGCTGCCGCCAGCGATCCGCTGCACCCGCGTCCCCCCGATACCACGCAGATCTTCAGCGCCGGTGGGCTCCCCGGTCACCCCGTAGAGGAGCAGGCTCACGGCTTCATCGCCTTGTCGATCGCCGCCACCATCAGCTGGAGGTCGACACGCACAAGATCGACGTCCGCCGCGGCCAGTGTGATGTCGCCTTGGATCACCACCCCGCCCTGGAGCAGGCGGTCGAGCAGGTCGATCAGGGCCACATTGCGAGCCCGGCTCTCGACTGAGACGCTCACGCCGGGACCCCGATTGCATCGGGAACGAAGTTGTAGGGCGGCCATGGTCCGGTCGCCACCAGCTCGATCCCCTCGGGTCCAAACTCCGCCTGGAGCGCCTCAACCGTCTCGTGGAACGTGGCCAGGCTCGCGTCGTCGACCAGGTACACCCCGTTGAGAACCATCTCTCCTTCGTGCCCGCTGACCTCCGGGCGCTGGGGCGGGATGACGAGGGCTCGGGCGGCCAGGGCGGCCAGGCGGGCATGAATCTCCTCAGCCACCGTCGATAGCCGGGCGGCGGCGGACTCCCGGCGGCGATGAGCCTGCCGGCGCTGCTCGAGATAGGCCGCGCCGCGACCGGGCGTCGCATCTTCGGCATCTGCCGCCGGCGGCTCGGGGAGCGGAAGGCCGAACAGCTTCACGCCCCATTCCGAGCGTGCGTTGAGCAGCTGCAACGCGTTGTGCATCGCCTCCGCCTCCTGGACGAGCATGGCCTCGATCCCGCTCGCATCGCGGTAGATCGAGCACATCCGCATCGGGATCACGGTGGCGGTGGCCGCCGCGTCATCCAGGACCTGTTCGTGCCGGCGCGCCATCGTCTCGACCCAGGCGATGTCGCCGAGATGCTCGCGGAGACGCTCCTCGTTGAATTCGGCCAAGGGCACGCGGCTCACCAATGCGGACAGGTTCCCGACCACGAGCCTCGTCGCCGGGTGCGAGGGCTCGACGCCGGGCAAATCCGGCGGAAGGACGGCATCGGCGCCCAGCACTCCATAGACGTAGTAGCCCAGAGCCTCGTCATCGTCGGGCGCCGGCGGGGGCGGTTGGTCCTGAGGCTTATGACGATCGGGGGCGGCTGGGGCGACCGAGGTCGCCTGCTGGCGCGCCTGCTCGAGCATCGACTCCGCCATCACCTCGGCCAGGATGCCGCGAACGCGCGTGCCGGCCTCAGTCCGGGCTTGGGCCAGGAGCTCGGGGACGTCGTCGGCGACAAGCCCGGCGAGGGCCTCACGCAGTCGCCGCAGATCATGACTTTCGCTGGCCACCGGACTCCTTGTCACCCTCGCCGATAAGCCGCTCCAAGCGCTCCAGCCGTTCCCGCAGTTCCTTGTTCTCATCGATCAGATCCTGCGCCTCAGTGGTCAGGCTGGGGTCGTTTTCCCACCAGTTGATGCCCATCTCCCGCGCGCGGTCGACGGAGGCCACGAGCAGCCGGATCTTGATCGTCAGCAGCTCGATGTCGAGCAGGTTGATCTGGATGTCGCCGGCGATGACGATGCCCTTGTCGAGCACCCGTTCCAGGATGTCAGCCAGGTTGGCCGGGCCGCCTCCGCGCGGGGTCAGATCTGAGCGACCGTAGGTCTGCGGCACGCGGCTGGTGAAGCCGGAATCAGGAGTTGACACGAATCAGTCCTCGTCCGCCTGGGCGCGGTTGTAGCGGCGTTGGCGCTGGTAGCCATCGAGCTCCCCGTCGGTGTTGAGGATCACGCGATAGGCACCGAGAACGTCGGTCGAATTGGGGATGCGTGACAGCTCGACGACCGCGACCGTCACCTCCCAGCCATCGTCGTCGGAGCGCTTGATCCCGAGGACGGACTCAATCGGTCGGCCGAGCAGCTCGGGCAGCTCCTCGCGAACCCGCTGCGCGGCGTCCTTGGCCGAGAGAGACTTCCCGTTTGACCCGCGACGACGTTTGGACGAGCTCTGTTCAGCCATACGGTTCGTTTCCTTCCAGATCGGTGACTCGCCATCCCGGAGCCGAACCGGCCCGGCGTGATTGGCTGATGGCCAGGCGTTCCAGTAGCGCGTCTTCACGCGCGTGGACCTCAGGCTCGCTCAATCGGCCCTCTTCGGCCTCGAACTCGAGCTGCATCAGCTCAGCCCGGATCCGGTCCTCATCGTAGAGCTCACGTTCGGCCTCCTCCATCAAGTGATCGGCCACCCAGACGACCCCGCGAACCGGCGCCAGGGGCAGCGTCAGCAGACCAGAGAACAGGCCCACGTCAGCTCTCCGCGGGCAGCTGGACGAAAGAGTGTGGCGGCAGCGGGCCGGTGTACTTGAAGCGCATCCGTCCCGCCTGGGTCTCACCCACGCGATCGACCGCCACGTCGAATTCGTCCAGCTTTGTCTGCTCGACCAGGAACGAGGCGCTGAGGACGACGCGCTCATGCGGGGGCGGCATCTGTTCAACGGCCAGTGCGAGCGGAGCCAGGGTCTCCATGATCGAGACGGCATCGCGTTCCCGCTTGCGCTCGATCGAGCGCGACACCAGTTCACCGAGCTGGATGCGTCCGTAATAGGTCGCTTCCTCGGGCGCCCCACGCAGAGAATCGCGAAGGCGAGCGACGTCCTGATCCTCGCGAACCACCTCGCGAAGCATCGGCTCCTCCTCATAGGTGGCGCGCAGCTTGAGCTCCGCCTTCCCGCCGAACTGCTCCAGTTGTGCGAGCAGGTCGTCGTGGTGAGCGCCGAGCAGACGATCCACGACCTGGGACTCATCGTCCATGACCACGCCGAACCGCATGGGCAGCACCGTGCCAAGGGCATGCGCTGCCTCGAGCACGCGGGCGTGCGTCGTCATCGCGTGTCGTCCCATCACCAGATCCCCGTCGGGTGCATCGCTGGCCAGGGCCGCGACCCCGTCGGCCGAGATCAACTCGAGCTGGGCACCGGAGATACCCGGCTGTGTAGGCAGCTCGGCCGTCGACGGGACCACGCCATAGATGTACTTGATCGCCACGAGCCCAGCTGTTGGCGGTCAGCTCGACGAGGAGCGGCCGCGTGAAGACGAGCGCGCACGCGAACGTGAGCCGGAACCGCTCCCCGACCTCGACGATGATGAGCGGCGGCTGGATGGACCGGAGCTCGAGCTCGAGCCGCTGTCCTCGTCCTTGTCGTTGCTCTCGTCATCGTCGTCGCCGCCGAAGATCTTCTCCTTAGCTCCTTCCAGCACGCCCTTGGTCTTGCTGGACGCACCGCCCTCGGTCATGTCCTGCATCAGGTCGGGAAGGCCCTCGCCCTGAGAGTTACCGAGGTCGAGACGGTTGACCGCCTCGGCGAAACGCAGGTACGTGTCGACGCTGGCGATAACGATCCGCGCGTCGACGGTCAGCAACTCTATTCCCACCAGCGACACGCGCAGGAATACGTCGATGACCAAGCCCTTGTCGAGGATCAGGTCGAGGACGTCGTACAGGCCGCTCGAGCTCGAGCGGGATACGTACGAGTTGCCGCCGCCTCCTCGTGATAGTGACGTCGTTGACATCTTGAGCCTCCGTTGGACGTAGCTGGTGGTTGGTGAAGTACTTTCCGATCGAGCGCTCCGGCTAACCGGGGCTACGACCGATCAATCGCTGCCGTCATCCGGATCGGCGTAGGAGTCCGGATCGATGAGCTCGAGCCGAGCCTTGAAACGGCGCAGGTCAGCCGCCGCTCTGCGGTCAGCCATGCGAGCCGACAGAGCCGCGGCTTGGGCCACGCTGACCGGGCGGATATCGAGGCTGAGCTCGATCCGCGTCAGACGCTCGCCCAGCGAGTGAAAGGTGATCAGGCCCGCG
The DNA here is from genome assembly GCA_036488625.1 of Solirubrobacteraceae bacterium. GTDB lineage: Bacteria > Actinomycetota > Thermoleophilia > Solirubrobacterales > Solirubrobacteraceae > Palsa-465. Next base: position 6,745 of record DASXHG010000016.1, read on the forward strand.
CAGTCAGACCCGCGGGTGGACTCCCAGGCAAAGCTCTCCTCGTCGCGCTCGTCGAGGATCCTCGCCGCCCACTCGCCTCCGTCGTGACCGTGTAGGCGGCCGGTCAGCTCGCCGTCCCCGTTTCGCTCCACGTCGAGCACCCGGTCCACGCCTTCGGGCAGCCACGCGAGGCCAATCCACTCTTCCCAGGCCACGTGGCTGGGCACGGCCGCGTCGACCGCGGCCTGAATCGGTGGCCGACCGGTTGCGTCGACCTCGACACTCGTGCTCGTCAGCGCGATCGCCTTTTGCCGGACCTGATGCACGGCCGTCGCCGCCCGCTCGAGACCCTCCCGGGACAGGTCAGAGACGGCGCCGGTTTTCGACGACAGGGCCCGTCCGGCGACAACCTTGGCCAGCTTCCAGGCCGCGCGACCGGCCAGACTCGAGCCGTTGGGGCTTGCCGCCTTGACCAGTGCCTTGCCCGCCTTCGGGGCGGCCACGGACGCCGCCTTCATGGCCACGCTCTTGGACCC